>CALMAP010000136.1:0-6436 GCA_937859825.1 uncultured Terriglobus sp.
GCGTTACGTCACTGCCGCAGGACACGCTGAAACGCATGTCTGGCGTGTCGCGTGGGGAGTATGTCGGCAGTGCCGTTACGCTCACCGTGAGTCAAGCCGAGCCTGTGCTGCGGGAGTTGCTTGCAGCCGATTTCTCGCTGCACTCGCTTGAAGTGAGCAGCCCCAATCTTGAAGATGCATTTCTTGCGCTCACCCAGCAGAGCGCAAATACAACCGTTGTTGAGGAGGCGTGATGAATCCCACAGCCATGAGCGTTGTACATGCGGAGCGCGCACCCCAACTGCCGCTGTACCTGAAAGAGACGAAGTACGAGTTTCTGCGCCTGCTTCGCGCACGCGCCTTCTCGCTTGCGACCATCGGCTTTCCTGTGATGTTCTACCTGCTCTTCGGCATCGTGGTTGGCAATAACTCCGGTGCGGAAGGCGAGTGGCGCGCCCGTTATCTGCTGGGAACCTACAGCATCTTTGGCCTTGCGGGCGTGTGCCTCTTCGGCGTCTGCGTGACCTTTGCGAACGAGCGCGCGCTGGGCTGGCTCGAGGTAAAGCAGGCAAGCCCCATGCCTGCGGCTGCTTATCTCCTGAGCAAACTGCTCAGTGCTGCTGCCTTTGCTGTGATTATCTTTGCGATCCTCAGCGCACTCGGCGTCACGCTGGGCCACGTAACTATCCCGGACCGGCAATGGGTCCATCTTACCCTCACGGTGCTTGGCGGCGTGCTGCCCTTTACCGCGCTAGGATTGCTGCTGGCAATGCTGGTGCCGCCCAGTGCAGCTACCGGTGTGGGGAACCTGATCTACCTGCCCATGAGTTTTCTTTCCGGACTCTGGATTCCGTTAGGCGGACTGCCCAAGTGGATCAGCACCTTCGCTCCCGTCTTTCCAACCTGGCACATGGGGCAGCTCGCGCTGTGGAGCCTTGGGTATGGAGCGAAGTGGCCGGTGTGGCAGCACGTGCTGTGGCTGGGTTGCTTTACCGTAGTTGCACTTGTGCTTGCGGCAGTGCTGTTCGGGAAAAACGCTGCGAGAGCGTAACCACGCCGGGCGATGGGTGCTTTGAAGGAGATTGCGGTGGAGTGGTGGCCAGAGACGGGATCGAACCGCCGACGCCGGCCTTTTCAGGGCCGCGCTCTACCACTGAGCTATCTGGCCTTGGGGAGTACCCAGGGGTGCGCCGAGAAGCGCGCATGAGAGCCGGAGAGGACTGTCATGTTTGCGCGGAGCAGTGTACTTCCGCAGCAACTCACTGAGTATACCGAACGCGCGCCGCAGCGACAATCCAAGGGCAAGGAGCATCGCGAAGCGTGCGCAATTTGGTCGCGTTTCCAGCAGGTCTCGCGGGTATGCTGAGGAAGCCCTGAAGATTCTTTCTGCATGCAATCTCCGCAGCTGTTTGCAACGCGAGATCGCAATTCCATCCGCAGAAATGATGGAGTCCGCACATGCCTGGTCTTCGCTGCTGTGCTCTGCATGCTCGCTGCCGTTTCTCTTTGTGCACAGAAGCGCAGTGGTGGAAGCGCCGAGGCGAAGACAGCACAGCGGCTTGAATCGATGCGGAACTCTCCGCCCCGCCTGCGCGCATTTCTGACGGACTTCCCCAAGGGTGCGGACCTGCACATGCACCTCTCCGGAGCGGTCTACGCGGAGACATTTATTCGCGATGCTGCGGAAGAAAATCTGTGCACCGACCCTCTGAAGCTGGCGCTTGCACCCAATCTGGGCATGTCTGCCGCGAAGACGCCCCGCCCCATCTGCCCTGAAGGCAGCGTGCCCGTGCGGAATGCGTTTTCCAATCAGAAGCTGTACGACGCACTGGTCGACAGCTTCTCCATGCGCGCGTTCGTTCCCAGCGCCGGAACCAGCGGCCACGACCAGTTCTTTGCGACGTTTCCACGCTTCAGCGCCACGGGCAAACTTCATGCGGGCGAGTGGCTGGACGAGGTGGCCACGCGTGCTGGAGCGCAGAACGAACAATATCTTGAGATCATGCACACGCCGGACTCAGCCCCGGCCGTGAAGCTCTCCCGAGAGCAGCACTGGACAGGCGACCCGGTGACGATGCGCGACGCTCTGCTCAAGGCCGGGTTGCGTGACAACGTCGCGACCGCACAGGCGGAACTGGCCACGATGCAGAAGCTGCGCAGTGATATGGAGCACTGCGACACGGCTGAAGCAAAGCCTGCGTGTGCGGTGAAGATCCACTTTCTCTACCAGGTACCGCGCGCCATGTCGCCGGAGCAGGTTTTCGCGCAGACGCTGCTGGGATTCGAGCTCGCCAGTGCCGACCCGGACGTGGTGGGCGTGAACCTCGTGCAGCCGGAGGACGCGTACGTGCCCATGAGCCAGTATTCCGAACACATGAAGATGCTGCACTACCTGCACGCGCAGTACCCCAAGGTGCACCTGACGCTGCACGCCGGGGAGCTTGCGCCCGGCATGGTGCCGCCGGAAGGTCTGCGCTTCCACATCCGGGATGCGGTGGAGCGCGCGGGCGCGGAACGCATCGGCCACGGTGTGGACATCGCCAGTGAAGCGCATGCCGCAGACCTTCTCCGCGAGATGGCCAAACGCCACACCGATGTGGAGATCAACCTCACCTCGAATGACGTGATTCTGGGGGTAAGCGGCGCGAACCATCCGCTGGTGCTGTACCGCGCCGCGGGCGTGCCGTTCTCGCTCTCCACCGACGATGAGGGTGTCTCCCGCATCGATCTGACCAACGAATACATGCGGGCAGTTACGGACCAGCACTTGGACTACGCAGCTCTGAAGCAATCGGCCCGGAACTCTCTAGAACACAGCTTTCTGCCTGGAGAGTCGCTCTATCCGGAGCGCGACAAGTACGGCGCGATGGTTCACGGCTGCACGCGTCCGGCGAGTGCAGGGGCGAAGCCGTCCGCCGCGTGTGCGGTGTTTCTGCAGGGCAGTGAACGCGCCGTGCAGCAGTGGGAACTGGAGCGCCGTTTCGCTGCGTTTGAGGCGGAGGCTGCAGTTTCTTCTTTGCCTTAGCCTCATTCACACATAGCTTTCGGAAGGGCATGGCTTGAGCCATGCCGGAAAGTGCGCCAGAGAACGGGCTTAACCCTGAGGTGCTGCTTTTCTCTGCCTACGTCATGGACTATGTCAATAGAAGTGGCCCCCTCAGCGGCTGAAGCCGTTTCTTATGCGTGCTCAAGGGCACAGCTAAGCTGTGCCCTTGAGAAATCTCCGCGCATACACGGCTTGACTGAAGCGAAGCTCTTGCACTGCTCTACAATCCTTCGCAGAGGGACGCTGCCGTGAAGCGTGTACTTTCCGTTCTAGGCCAGACGCTGCTGCTGCTGGTCACTGCCGTAGCCGGTATGCTCGCGCGGCCCTTTCACATGACCCGCGTCCTCGCGCAGCAGGGCGTTGAGCGCCGGCAATATGAGTTTGACTGGCTGCTTTCTGTCGGCATCGTCACGGGGCTGTTCCTGCTTACCGGCTTGATCACGCGGCGCATCCGCACAAGCTGGATAAGCACGGCAATTGCCTTCGCGCTTACGTTGCTGATCGTAGTGCTGTTTACGAAGATCGGCTATCGCGACGTGAACCTGCTCTACGGGGACCGGTGAAGCAGTTCTATAGATAAGACTCTGTTTCGAGGACAGTCTCTTCCTACCTCGCCTGCAGCGCTTCCGTCTCGAACCGCAGCATGGCGTCTTCGTTCCAGCGGTGATCGGCGCTGCGCCAGCCGTTGCGGCCGTCATCCATGAAGTTGGGAAAGTTGGAGCGGCAGTAGCTCTCCCGCAGTTCGAAGTCGATCAGCGCCTGAGGAACACCGTCCAGCCGCAGTGCGGCGCGCTGCCCATCTGCGGACCACTCGATGGTGGCCAGGCGGGTGCGGTCACCGTCCTCGCCGGAGCGAAGCGCGTCCACGTTGTAGACCAGCATCGCGTCCAGCACAGTCACGTCAAAATCGTCGTCCAGCGTTGCGCGATCGCCGTCGCAGGCATAGCAGTAGCCGGCCGCGCCTTCGTCCTCAAACACCACGCGCCACGCCAAGTCCCGCGCAGGGGAGTAACTCACCAGCTTCGCTTCGCCTGCCTGAAACTCGAGCGCATCCATAGCTCCACGATAAAGCACGATGTGAACTGGATGCGCTGAACCACAGTCGCGGCATGCGCCCGCGGTCTGCAGTTCGGCCAAGCAGTTGTATCTGGTCTTGGCACATGCTATCTGTGAACACGTGACCGGGAACCTGCTTGCCTCAATCGCGGAAAAGAAGCAGCGGCTGGATGCCTTGCGTCCGCTTTCCGGTGCAGCGCTTGCCGCGCTCCAAAAGTCCTTCGACGTGGACCTCACCTACACGTCGAATGCGATCGAGGGAAACACTCTGACCTTGCGTGAAACCGCGGAGGTCATCGAGCACGGCCTCACGGTCGGCGGCAAGCCCTTGCGCGACCACCTGGAAGCGGCGGACCACTATGCGGCGGTCTTGTGGATGCGTGAACTGGCCAGCGCCAGCGGGCCTGTTACGGAAGCCGTGGTGTGCGATCTTCACCGCCGCATCGTGGTACGCAGCCAAGCCGAAATCGCCGGCGTGTATAGCACGCTTCCGCGCAGAATCGCCGGCTCTCCCGTGGTGTTCCCGAACGCACGTAAAATTCCCGAGCTGATGCAGAACCTGGGAGCGTGGCTCGAACGCGCGGGATCGCTTCCCGAGGCAGCGTTTGAAGCACACTTCCGTCTCGTGGCGATTCACCCATTTGCCGACGGCAACGGCCGTACGGCGAGATTGCTGATGAATTTGCTGCTGTTGCGTGGTGGTTTCCCCCCAATCGCAGTCCGGCCGATCGACCGGGAACGGTACCTCGATGCGCTGGAGCAGGCGTCTATAAAGGACGACCTCCAGGCTTTTCAGCAACTCCTACATGAGCGTTTGAACGAAACGCTCGCAGAGTATCTGGACCTGCTTGAAGACAAATAGGCTGATCGCACGGGGAAGTAGCTCACCAGCTTCGCTTCGCCTGCCTTGAATCCGAGCGCGTTCATAGCGGGAAGCAATGGCTGGCAATGCTGATTTTGGAAATTCGTCTTCGAGCAATTTTGAATGCACCTGATGCTAACAGCGCACCGAAGAAAGCGTAATGCTAATTTTGACAAGTTTACCTGTCGTGCAGGGCTTCATCTCAAGGCCGAAACACACGAGCGATACACTGAGTACAGCCCGCCTCGCATGAGTTTCCGCTTTCATTTTGGACGTCCCCAGGCAATAGCCGCATTGCTGTTGCTGCTGTTTTTCGCAGAAGCGCTGTTTGTCATCGGGCGTGCGCCACTCACGGAGTCCGACTACCGCTATGCATTGTGCGGCCGTGAGATGTGGGAGAAGCCTTCGCCCGCGCTCGGCTACTTCACCACCTGCGGCAACATGCAGGGCGACGGCACGCTGGCCTACCGTGCCGCGGCGCTGCCGCTCAGTGTCTACGTGCCCGCGCTGCGCGTGCAGGACTGGTTCGCCAAACGGGCCGATGCGCGCAAGCCTGCTGCGGAGCGGACGTATGTGCCCAACCCCACTTCCGGCTCGGTGTATGACCTGCGGCACCAGATCGTCGGGTTGCCTTATTTGCTGCGCGTCCCGTTTGCCCTGGCGGCTGTGCTTCTTGGCGCAGGGCTCTGGTGGGTGAGCCGCAGGCTCTTCGGCAACTTCGGCGGCTTTCTTTCCCTTGCGATTTATTGCGTGTCGCCTGCGGTGCTGTCGGCAGCCACGGCTCCCAACAACGACATTCTTGCCGCGTGGGGACTCTACGCGGTGGTGTACACCTCCATCGGCATCGCCCACGCCATGTACGGGCCGCGCCGTAAGTGGCGGCCCCGCATCGTGCTGTTCACGGTGGCGCTTGGCCTTACCGCGTGCGCCCACGTGCTTGCGGCGATTGTCGGCTTCCTTTTTTCGGCCATCTTCCTGCTGTACGTGGCGGAGCGACGCCGCTCCGCCGTGCTGCCGCTACTGGTCTTCTCTGGGCTGGGCGCGCTGGCCATCGTCTTTGCGTCGTATGCGTTTCGCTTGTCGCCGTTCTTTTATATATTTTCCGGCGGCTCGGCCAGGTTCACGCTCTCGCAGTTGCCGCCCTGGATCTTCTTCTCAGCCGTCGCGCAGTGGCCGCTTGCCATCGCGCTGCTGGTGGCGCTGGTGGCGTACGCAGCGTGGGGGCGGGCCCGCTACTTCGGCAACACCGCGCCGCTGGCCGTGGGCGTGTGCCTGATGCCACTGGTCACCACCCAGATCGTAACGATGCCGATGCTGTGGACGCTGCCGTTCGTGCTGACCTTCCTTGGCGGAGTCTTTGCGGACGCCTTTGAATCCAAAGCTCGAAAGGCCTACCTTCTGCTTGCAACGGGTGTGGTGGCCACGCAGGGCTTCATTTTGTTCTTAGCAATTGGCAAAATGCACCGCTAAAGGAACAGATTTCCCGGCAGTAA
>CALMAP010000136.1:6446-8214 GCA_937859825.1 uncultured Terriglobus sp.
CATCCTACGGAAAACAACATGAAATCGCCGTCCTTCCGAGTCCTTCTCACAGCCGCACTCGTTTTGCTGCCTTGCACGGGCTGCAAAAAAGCCAAGCAGATCGCCGCGCAGACCGCGGGCAGCGTCGGCATTTCCGAGCCGACCTATGCCGACGCCATTCACGCCGCGGTCGATTCCAGCCACATGGACGAACTACGCTGGCCCAACCTGAGCGACGTGCAGCAGCCGGTTGCCGCCTTCTATGACAATCGCCAGTACACCCTGGCGTGGAGCAAGAACGGCAAGCCGACAAAGCAGGCTGACGGCATAATGCAGGCCATCTCCAACGCGCACGACCGCGGCCTTGAGCCGGAAGACTACGACGCCAGCCGCTGGCAAGCGCGCGTGAACGCGCTGGGTACCGACGAGGGCAAAATCGCCTTCGACACGGCTATGACCGTGAACGCGGCACGGTTCCTGAACGCGATCCACATGGGCCGCACCGACCCGCAGTATTTCGCCTTCGGCGTCAAAAACGACGAGAAGCAGCTCGATCTGCCCACCGTGCTGGAGTCGCAGCTCAGCAGTGCCTCCGACGTCGACGAGATACTGACCTCGTTTGAGCCGCAGGGTGCGCAGTACAAGGCGCTGAAGGAAGCCCTGAAACACTACCGCGCGCTAGCAGACCGGGACCACAGTGACGCTTTGCCTGAGATCACCGGAAGCGCCTCGGTCGCGTTGAACGCACGTTATCCCGCGCTGCCCGCTCTGGCCGCAAAGCTGCAGCTTGCGGGGGACCTTTCCGGAGGACCATCCGGGGAGGTCTCGCAGGAAACGTCCACAGCACCTGTGGATGTGTCTGCTGTTGTGGATGCGCTGAAACACTACCAGGCACGTCACGGACAAGACCAGAGCGGCAAGCTCACCGCCTCCACGGTAGCCGCACTGAACACGCCGATGAGCACGCGCGTTGCTGAAATCGAAGATGCGATGGAACGCTGGCGCTGGCTCTCGGACGAGTATCAAAAACCCGCGGTGCTGGTGAATCTGCCGGAGTTCGAACTGCGCGCGTACGAAGGCGGCGAAGAGGCCTTCCGCATGCGCGTGGTCGATGGTCAGTCTTCAAAAGACGAGCACCATACGCCCATGATCGCCGACCATATTCGTTATCTGGTGCTGCGGCCCTACTGGAACCTGCCGCCGGACATCGCCAAGAAGGAACTGCTTCCGCACATGGAGAAAGACCCTGGATACCTGAGCGCGCATAACTACGAGGTCGTGAACAACAAGGGCGAGGAGCAGCCTGCCTCCTTCGAGCGCATCGCGCATGGCGGCCTGATGGTGCGGCAGAAGCCGGGACCGAAGAACTCACTTGGCCTCGTGAAGTTCATGTTCCCCAACCAGTTCAATGTCTATCTGCATGACACGGACGCGCACTCGCTCTTTGATCGCACGCGTCGCGACTACAGTCATGGCTGCGTGCGCGTGCAGGACCCGCCGAAGCTGGCCGACTGGCTCTTGCGCGACAAGCCGGAATGGGACGCGGACAAGATCCAGGAGACGATGAACGACGAAGAAGTTACCAACAAGACCGTATCGCTGAACAAGCCTGTGCCCATCGTGCTCTTTTACGGAACGGCATACGTCGACAACGGCGAAATCCACTTCTTCAAGGACCTGTACGGCTACGACGACGACCTGGAGAAGGCGCTGAAGAAGGGACCACCGTACCCACGCAAGCCGGCAAAGTTGCGGGCGGAAGCGTCGGTTTAGGTGAGCTGTATGCACG
>CALMAP010000136.1:8224-9990 GCA_937859825.1 uncultured Terriglobus sp.
GCCACCGGGAGGCCCCGGGCGCGCTACGCCCCACCCCGGCGCCCCGGCCCGCCTCTTCTCTTTGCGAAAGATTGCAGTCTTAAACGCGTCTGCGGCCATGGCGGCTGCGCAGGCCGTGTGCACGGCTGCGCAGGCCGGCAATCATCTGGCGAGCGCCCCCAAACTGCCACTGCCGTACGGGACCAACGTCCACATGGACGAATTGGCTGACCGGGTAGTAGCCCACACCGCCCATGCCGAGGCTTAGTGCCGCGTTGCGCAGCGCCATGGTGCTTACGCCCGGGATGCGGATGTCAATTGCCTTCGACAGCATGTGCTGGGAGTGTTCCGCCACGCCGGTGTCCGCGCTGCGGGTGCGTAGAAAGTTGTTCGACTGCGGTGTGCGGTAGCCGCAAACGATGTCGATTACAGCATTGGGCCTGCCCAGCTTGACTAGCAGGCTGTGCAACAGATCGAACTCGCGTGGGTCGTAGTCCGCAGTGTCTTCGGTACGATGGTCGCGCAGAAAGTGGTTCAGCATGTTGACCGCGCCTGTGTCGTAATCAGAGCCGCGCTTGTAGGCCACATCAATCGATTCGCCGGTATGCAGGTGGTGCAGGCGCAGTCGAAAGGAATCCAGAATGCCTTGCGTTGGGGCTTTAGCTGGAGCGGTCGGGCTGGGTACGGAGTCGGCTCGGGAGCCTCCGCAGAGAGCAAGCAGGAGGAAGGCGGCAGCAGTGGAACGAACAACACCAGTGAGCGAAAAGGTCTTCAGCTTCAAACAGAACTCCGGAGTGCCAGGATGAGTTTGGGTCGCTTCGGTTGCGCAAGGGAATAGCAATTGCCAAATCGCATTTCCCAATATGTACTTCGACAAATTTACCTGAAACGTAAATGCAACCCAAGTCTCACCTCAAGCATCCGCTGCGCCGTTGTACGCCATACCGAGAGTTACCAAAGTGCAGCATTTGTATTCAGAATTCCCGTAACTGAAACAGCCGAGATATGGTTCCCCGCATCCCTTCAGGGGGTCAGCCGTTTTCGCCTGCCCGGAGCGGTGACCCGGGAAGCCCAGGCAGGCAGAGGAGAAATTGAATGCAGATTCGGAATACATTGATCACGGCCGCACTCATGGCCGGTACGCTGGCCGCTATTGTTCCATTGGCAGCGCAGGATGGGTACCATGAACATCGCGGTGGCATTGGCGCAGGGAAAGGTGCCCTGATCGGCGGCGGGGCGGGCGCGGGTATCGGCGCACTCGCTGGCGGCGGCAAAGGAGCCCTAATCGGCGGCGCACTTGGAGCGGGTGGTGGTGCCCTGGTCGGTAATGCCAACGCGCACAACCGGCATCGTCGTCACCAGCGTGAGCGCTACTACCGCAATCACCGCCGCTACTAGAGGCTGAACGCACGACCAGGAGGGCACGGCGTACGCTGTGCCCTTTCTGCTGCGCGTGAACAGACGTGGGAAGGGTTCCTGCACACTATGTGTTTGTTTACTGCCGAGACGCTCCGCTTGCGGGACTAACCTTCACCCTCCGGTTGCTCTATCGGGAAAAGAAGCGCGGAAGCGGCCTCCTGCGTGACGGAACGCCGGCTGGCCAGGTACAGACCGCGCTTGCCTGCTGCAACTGCCCGGGCTGTGGAGGTCGCTGGCCTCGCTGAGACGGGTTGAGCCAGTAAGGACGAGATTTCCTTCAGCTCCGCTCGCATGCGGCGAAGCCGCGTCTGTGCGGGTTCGGCGGCTTCCAGAGCGACAGACTCTTCGGGTGGAGAACTCTTCTCGAC
>CALMAP010000137.1 GCA_937859825.1 uncultured Terriglobus sp.
CTCCTCCACTGGCGTGCAGTTTTCCGGTGATCAGGTAATCGCGAAGGGAACCGTCGTGCAGTGGGAGATATGCCTGCCAGCGGCCATCATGGGTTCCATGGGAGACGTAAAAGTAGACTGCACCGGCCGCGTGATGTGGGTCGGAAAGGTCGCCCAGCAGAATCGGTTCGGGGTCGTCATCGATTCCTATCTGCTCAAGGAAAAGCAAGGATGAACCTGAACGGGAAAGATCAAGAACCTCAATCAGCCCATGCTGACGACGCGATCCGGGTCATCCTGGCGGACTCGCAGGCGATCTACCGGGTAGGCATGCGCAAGGTCTTTGCCATCGAGGACGATATCCGCGTGGTGGCGCAGGCAGAGAGCCTGCCGAACCTGCATGCAGCACTGCAGCGTTTTCCTACCGATGTGGTCGTGCTGGAAGGGCAGCTTCTTGCTGGAACGGTGGATGCAGTGCCGGAGCTGGTGCGCCGTGCGCCGGATGCGAAGCTGATTGTGCAGGTAACCGAGACCAGCGAACGCAACACGGTTGAGCTATACCGCAGGGGAGTTCGCGGGGTGGTTCCCCGTGCCATCTCGCCGGATCTGCTGATTAAATGCATTCGCAAAATTGCGGCGGGCGAGACCTGGATCGACAATCAGTCGGTGAGCTGGGTGATTGAGGCGTATCGCGCCCAAGCTCACTCGCTGACTAGTCCGCGCACGCAACCGAAGCTCTCTCCCAAGGAGCTTTCGATCATCTCCTGCATCTCGCGCGGTATGCGCAACAAGGAAATCGCATTTCAGGTCGGCACCACGGAGCAGGTCATCAAGAATTATTTGCGCAAAATCTACGACAAGCTCGGCGTCTCCGACAGGCTGGAACTGGCGCTTTACTGCATGCACCACCAATTGCTGAAGCAGTATCCGCCTGAGGCCCTGGGGCCCACGAGGAACTCTGAGAAACAGTAGGCCGAGCGGCGTTGCGTGGACACGGTGTTCGAGCACGCTTCTAACCGTGCATGTGCAGCCATACCAGCAGCGCTGCACCGGCCAGGATGCGATACGCCGCAAAAATGCCAAAGCCGCGCCGCCGCACCCAGTTGAGGAACCAGGCGACTACGACATAAGCCACGATGAACGAGACCGCGAGACCGATGATGAGAGTAAGCCATCGTTCCGGACCCATCGTGAGCGGTGCAAGCGCACCTGCACCTGCATCTGCGGCGACATCGGCTGCTTTGGGATGAATGGCCTTTAGCAGGGAGTAGCCTGTTGCCGCGATCATCGTCGGAATAGAAAGCAAAAACGAGAATTCCAGCGCAGTCGCTCGATCAAGACCGGCAAGCTGGCCCGCTGCAATGGTTGCCATGGAGCGTGACGTACCTGGCACGACCGCACTCAGCACCTGGCAGATGCCGATCCAGATGGCCTGTCCGAGTCCCATCTGTTCCACATGAGTGGTCGTGGCTGTGCGGCGTGATGCCCATGCGTCCACAACCCACATGACAATGCCGCCAATCAGCAGTGCAAGCGCCATGACCGTGAGGTTCTCAAGATTCTCGCCCACCACTTTGCTGAGGATCTTCGCCGGAATCGCGGTGCACACGAAAGCGATCAGAGTAAGCGAGAGGGGGTGCGTGAGCCACGTCTTCTCGCCATGCTCACCTTGCGGGAAGGTACGGAAGAACCGAACGATCCTGCCAAGAAAAAGCAGCAGCAAGGCAAGAATCGCGCCAAGCTGAATCACGATGGTGTACATCTTCCAGTAGGGGTCGGTAAGCGGTACGTGCAGCAGGGCCTCTGTGATGCGAAGGTGCGCGGTCGAGCTTACAGGCAGGAACTCCGTCAGACCTTCAACGATGCCAAGAATCACAGAGAGCAGGTACTGGTTCAACGAACAACCTCAGAAGCTGGAGGGCTGGCTAGTCGCGATCGCTTCCATAGATCGCAATGCCCTGTTCCACCCTGTATACCAGACTCGACGCCCGAGCCGCGTAATCCGTGGATGCGAATCTGGCCTGTAACTGGTCGCTCAGAGCATGCGCACGCTGCACGGCCGCATCCGCCTTCTTCTTACTCTCTTCTACGGTGTACATACTGACAAGCACACCCTGCCGGTACGTGGCCTCCCAAAGGGCCGCAGCAGTCTTTGGGCCGTCGGGATACTGGGAAGCATATTTTTCGTAAAGTTCGCTTTCCATTGAAGGGCACTTCGGCAAGCCCTGCCAATCGCCGCATAGCCTTGCGTCCAGCAGATCGTAGGCGGCCAGGCTCGCGAGGACGCGCTTCGTGTAGAGCCGCGTC
>CALMAP010000138.1:0-5612 GCA_937859825.1 uncultured Terriglobus sp.
GGCAACAAGGACGGCTCAACCCACAACTTTTCTTGGAATTGCGGGGTGGAAGGGCCGACCGATGATCCGGAAATTCATGCACTGCGTGCAAGACAGCGACGTAATCTGCTCGCCACACTGTTGTTGGCACAAGGTACACCCATGCTGCTTGCGGGGGACGAGTTCGCACGAACGCAGCTAGGTAATAACAACGCCTACTGCCAGGACAATGAAATTAGTTGGGTGGACTGGAGCCTTCTAGAGCAGAACGTCGAGCTGCATGCATTTACGAAACGGCTGCTCAACCTGCGCAAGCGTTATCCCATTCTGCGCCGCAATCTGTTTCTGAATGGGCGCATGGATAAGAAGCTGCAGGTGCGTGATCTGATCTGGATCAATGCCAGCGGAAAAGAAATGGATCTGGACGCGTGGAAAGACCCGCGCACCCGCTGTTTTGGCATGATGCTGGACGGGCGGGCGCGACCAACCGGCATTCCCCAACGCGGCCATGAAGCCACGTTGCTGCTACTCATCAACGACCACTACGAAGCGGTGCAGATGATGATGCCTAGCTGCAACGGCGGCAAGCGCTGGTCCATGCTGCTGCACACGGACGACGCGCAAATCGAAGATATCTCCCTTACGCCTGGAAGTATCTTCGAGATGACTGCGCGCTCACTCTCATTGATGGTGTTGGAGTACTGAGCTTTGTGCTCTGCCCGAAGTAGGGCAGTTTAGCCCTTATGCTTTCCGGTCCGCTTGCTTGGGTGCTTGCCATGGTGGCCTGCATGCTTCGCGGCGTGGTGCTCAGCTGCCTTGCCGTTTGTCAGGTCCTCTTCCGCTGCCTCGTCCCCACTGTGCGACAGCTTCGCGGCGATGTCTCGCAACGCGAGCCGCACAGCGTCATGCACCTCCTCGCGAAATGCATCACGGACTGTCATGGCGACTTCCTGCGGTTCAAAAGGTACGTCGGAGTTCCTATCCATTACATGTTCGAGCACCTGTTCCACCACGTTCTCCACGTGCAGGTGCTTTGCGAGTTCCTTCGCAACGCGGCGTGCTGGCGCATCCAGCACGTTTTCCATGTTCGACTGACTTGCCGGCACGGAATGTTCCCAATCCTTCTCAAAAATCTGAAGCATCTGGTGAACCACCTTGGCGTCGTGAAAGATGATGCCGATCTCCCGCCGTGCCTCGAGTTCGAGCTTACGCAGACTCTGACTGCCGAGGAATGCATCCTTGCCGTCGCGTAAAATCGCTCGCGCATGAAGGCGGAACGGAAGTTTACGTACATTCAGAACGGAACTCGCGTTCCCCTGCCTGCCGATCACACGCACGTCCAATCCCTGCGACATTTTTTCCGACAGCAACTTGACGAAATCTGCATCGCTGATCTTCATCTCGTAGAGCAGCAACTGCTTCTTCGCGCCACGGATGAAGGTCATCAGTTCTTCACGGGCATTCGACGGGCTGACCACCAGGTCACGGCAGCACGCCTTGTAGTGGCTTCGCGCGGAATCGGCTTCGAAGAGGCGTACAGCCTCCGCTACGACATCAGGAGTGCGTACCACCACGGCAAAAGACCGGCTCAGCGTGATGTCCATGTGGGTGTAGTTGAACGCAAGCAAGTAGAGTTCCTTGCGATCGATGATGAACATTTTGCCGTGGTAACGAACCAGGTCGTCGGCCGTGCGCGCTACGGTGATGCCCGCGCCAAGCAGGCGGCTCTCCAGCTTGCGAAGGTTTTTCTCCTCGCCGCGATTGGTGAAGGCAATCAGTGCATGCACAGAGACGCCGCGATGTACCGCTTCGACCAGGGCTCGTTCCACTTCGCTACGATCGAAGCGGAAGATCAGAATCTGGATACTCTTCCTTGCGCTACGCAGACCTTCCAGGAGCGGTTCGATTCCGCCGTCCGGTTGAATGAAGAGCTTCAAACGTGCCTGACCTTTCTCAGGGACTGGTCCCTGCCATTCCGGTGCGACGGAATGGATTTCTTGAAAGAGGATGCGTAGGAGCCAGTGAAAGATGTTCGCAAGCATCCGTCCGGCAGCGGCACTCATCTTTAACTCCGTCGCATGCTGTACGCATACCCTGTTTCATACAAGTTTTGTGCCCGGAGTCTCCATGTTTCGACCGCTTCCCCGTCTTGCGCTCGCCTGTTTGCTTCTCCCTGCCGCGATCCAAACACTGGCTGCCAGTCCAAAGCTGCATAGTCTGCAAGACGAGCAGTCTGACATGACGAAAAAGACGGCAGTCCCTTCCAGGAAGAACAACGACCAGCCGGTGGATGCCGCGGTGCTCACGCATCCCGTCCTGTGGCATGAACCCACGGACATCGGATCGCTCGATCTGTACTACGGCCAGGGTGGAAACAAGCACCAGCCAAAGCCGCCGTTTACTTTCGTGG
The DNA here is from genome assembly GCA_937859825.1 of uncultured Terriglobus sp. Classification (GTDB taxonomy): domain Bacteria; phylum Acidobacteriota; class Terriglobia; order Terriglobales; family Acidobacteriaceae; genus Terriglobus. The sequence continues at coordinate 2,390 of CALMAP010000138.1, forward strand.
AGGAAGATCGGGACGGCACAAACCCCAAGTTCGACGCCAAAGATGCCGACGGCAAAACCTGGCGGTGCAAGGTTGGCGATGAGGCACGGCCGGAAGTAGTAGCGTCACGGCTGCTCTGGGCGGTCGGCTACTATGCCAATGATGACTACCTGCTCCCCGAATCCGAGATCTCTGGACTAAAAATGCATCGGGGTAGTAAAGACATCAGAGACGGGCATGTGACAAACGCACGTTACGCACGCAAGCCCGGCGGTCAGAAAAAGATCGGCATCTGGACGTGGAAGGAAAACCCCTTCTACGGCAAGCGCGAGTTCAACGGTCTTCGAGTGATGATGGCTGTGATGAACAACTGGGACCTGAAGGACGTGAACAATTCGGTGTACTCCGATTCCAAAACCGGTCAGCAGATCTTTCTCGTGAACGATGTGGGTGCCACCTTCGGTTCTAACGGGCTTGGCTTCTCCAAAGCACGCTCAAAAGGTAATGTGGACAGCTTCGTCGGTTCCAGGTTCATCCAGAACAAGACGGACACGCTTGTGAGCTTCGCGACACCGCATGCCCCCACAGGCGTTCTGCTCGGCACGTTCGGAGCGACGACGGCCTCATACCACATGCGCTCGGGGCTGGACTGGATCGGGAACGACATTCCGATTGAAGATGCGCGATGGATGGGTTCGCTTCTTCGGCAGCTCTCCCACAAACAGCTTGTAGACGCGTTCCGTGCCGGCAGCTTTCCGGACGATGCGATCGACGCCTACGTGGGCGTTGTCGAAAGCCGGATCATGGAACTGAAAGATCTGTAGTTCGTCGATGCAGGAGAAAGGGCCCGCATGAGTTCATGCGGCCCTTTCTCCTGCAGCATCTTATGCCAGCAGTGCTGATTCCGCCTCGCTGGAGAGAAACTGGATGTTGTACAGCTGATGGTAGATTCCGTGGTCCCGCTTCATCAGTTCTTCATGCGTTCCGCTCTCGACAATGCTGCCTTCTTTCACGACATAGATGCAGTCGGCACTTCGAACCGTGGACAGGCGATGAGCAATCACGATAGCCGTTTTCTCAGCCATTAGCCGGTCGAGAGCTTCGAAGACCAGGTGTTCCGATTCTGCATCGAGAGCGGCGGTCGGTTCGTCCAGGATGAGAATCGGGCTGTTTCGAACGATCGCACGAGCGATGGCAATGCGCTGCCGCTGGCCTCCGGAGAGTGTCATGCCCCGCTCGCCCACAACCGTTGCATACTTCTTCGGCAGTTTGTCGATAAACTCCGACGCATTTGCCGCTTCAGCCGCCTGAATGATCTCTTCCTTGCTGGCCTCAGGCCGGCCATACGCGATGTTCTCCCAAATGGTGCCGCTGAACAGCACTGTGTCCTGCAGAACGAAGCTGATCTGCTGACGCAGGGAGACCTGCTTAAACTGACGCACATCTGTGTGGTCTACCTTCACGATGCCGCTCGTCGGGTCGTAGAAACGGGCAATCATATTGACGAGCGTCGTCTTGCCGGATCCTGTTGGACCCACCAGGGCAATGGTGTGCCCGGGCTCGATATGAAGGTTCACATTCTTCAAAACTGGACGATCTTCCGTGTACGAAAACGAAACATCCTCAAGGTCGATGTAGCCCTGCAGCTTCGGCGCGGCCTTCGCACCTGGCAGGTCACGCATCTTGTCGTTGTTGCCAATGATCTCCTGAATGCGCTCGTAGCCAATATCTGCTTTGGTATACGTGTCCATGATCTTGGACAGTTCCTGCATCGGTTTGTACATCTTGCCCAGGTAAGAGATGAACACGACCATCGAACCGGCTGACAAACCGCCCTGCAGCGCGAAGCTCGCGCCGAAGTACAGAACCGCGCAGGTGCCTGCCGCGACCACGATGTCGACCATGGGAACCAGCTTGGCCTTCATCGCGCGCGCCCGTAGCGCGGCCTCCACAGTTTCGAGAGACTCGCCTTCCAGACGTTGCACTTCGTAGTCTTCACGGGCAAAGGCCTTCACCACACGTATCGAACCAAGTACCTCCTGCACTACGGAGATCATCTTGCCTTCGTGCTGGCGAACTTCGCGTGATGCCTTCTTGGCACGACGGGTATAGCTGTACACGATCGCGAACAGCAACGGCACCACCGCGAGAGCGACAAGCGTAAAGCGCCAGTTCAGGTAGAACATAACGCCGATCATGAAGATCAGCGTAAGGATATTTACAAGAATTCCAAGCAGCCCCTGCACGATAAAGCTCTGGATGGAATCGATGTCACTGGTAACGCGGCTGATCAGATCTCCGGTCTTACTGGTGTCGTGGTACGACATCGAAAGACGCTGCACATGCGCATATAAACTGCTACGAAGATCATGCGTGACCCACTGGCCCACGCTGGTGGTCAGATACTTGTCGCCGTAGGAACAGAAGGCGTCCAGCAGCGCGATGGCAACAACCGCGCCGCAGGCCACCAGGAGGATGGAATGCGCTTCAGTGCCCGCAAAGCGCTGGATCAAGGCAAAGAGCCAGCCGTGGGACTTGCGATGCCCAATCACGTTGTCCAGCACAATCTTTAACGGCCATGGCTGCAGCACGTCTGCCACGCTCTCGCCCATGATGCAGAGAAAGCCCAGCAGCAGAGACCGCTTGTGGGGTCGCAGCAGGTTCAGGATAGTCGTGCGGTTCGACCGGTCACGGACGAAATCATTAGAAGGCATAAAGCTGCTTAGATCCTGCGGCGGTGCTTCCTGAACCTGGCTCAGGGTTGGGGCTTGTGACGAAAGTGTCCGATAACGTCACCCAGAAACTCGTTCACCTCATTGATCAAGGCGCTGGTTCCATAGGACGACAAAGTGCCTGTAACCGTTCGCCGCACAGACTGGTCGCGGGTCGGGTAGTAGCTATTGGCAATTGCCTGTGCTGATGCGACACCCATGAGTTGTGGCCAGTTTATCGCCTGATGCCCGTTGTCCTTGCGGGTAATGACTACACGGTCCGCGGCGTAGATGGCACGATGCACCACCTTTTCGTTTCTGCCTAGAACGTAATAACGCGGATCGTCATGAAAGATGCTGGCTAAAATGCCGTAATTCAGAATGCTCTGCGACGTCTGCCTGAGTTCGGAACTCCCGAATCGCTCACCAAAACCTGCACTGTCTGTGCCGTAATGCGGTCGGCTGTCGCTCAGGTGAGAATACCCAGCAGAAAGTGCCGTCGCAATGAACGACAGCGGAGTTGTACGCTGCCG
>CALMAP010000138.1:5622-11824 GCA_937859825.1 uncultured Terriglobus sp.
GTGCGCTTTTATTTTGGCGCAATCTGCGCCGCAACTGCCTGACCATGCTGATCGAAAAACATCGAGGTGGAACGGCGTGTGGTTTCCGACGGTTCAGCAACTGCTCCTGGGCTGTCAGGCAGAACGCTTGACGAAACCATGATCTGAGAACGGTCCGCACCTGTTGACGTGCTTCCCGGGTTGTCCATTTGGGAGAAGCAGGCGGGAGAGATCAGAAGTCCCAAACCTATGCACACCTTCAGCGGCGAGGGGAGTGTTGATGGCATAGTCATCTGACGTCATTTGCAGTACAGCGTTGCTTAATTTTTCATTAAGGCAATGGATCAATCCGCTACATTGCAAGTAATTCCGAATCTTCCTATTTGCAGGACGATGTGATCGTTTGACGGGACAACACGGAACGCCTCTACGCGGACCCCAGGCGCGAGTTGTTTCGCAAGGATTGTTCCCTTCTCCTGTCCAGTGGCGGCATCGTAAAAGTGCACATCCAGTCCCTCCGGAACACGCTTCCAGCCGAACACATACTTTCCCGGCTTCAATCCGAATGTTGCGAGGCGCAGGGCACTTCCAACCAGCAGATAATGCGAGTACTTACCGTCTGCGGAGTAGCCGGCGGTAATCAGGACGACGCCTGCGATCATGTGACCCTGCTCGTCCATGATGCCCGACGCGGTACGCATCTCTGTCTCGATCCGTTCCTTTTCCACCGGCGCGCGCGCAGGGAGTGACTGTGCGAGTTCCGCCTCGGTGGCGACACGCCATTGCGAGCGCGTCGCCTGCGCTGACGCCGGGGATATGCCTGCCAGGCATGCCGCCATCATGAACCATGCAAACAGCGTTTTCAAAACCTCTCCTACTTCAGGTGGACGATGCCGCGTTGAATGGCCAGAGTGGCCGCATGGGTGCGGTCTGCCACCCCAAGCTTCGACAGCAGGCTGTTTACGTGGGTCTTTACGGTTGTTTCCGAAATACCGAGATCGTTTGCCGCGTCCCGATTGGACCGGCCAGCCACGATGCGCTCCAGCACCTGAAGTTCGCGTGCGGTAAGCTCCTGCCCGCTTACCCGGTCGGCAAGCTTCTCCGCAATCGCCGCCGGGATGCGGGACTTGCCCGCGTGCACGACCCCGATGGTGTCGATCAGTTCCTCAATGGTCATGCCCTTCAACAGGTAGGCTTTTGCGCCCGCCTGCAGGGCACGATAGATGTCTTCGTCGCCGTCGTAGGTCGTAAGCACTACGAAACGCGCGCCTGGTTCGGCGGACCGGATGCGGCTAATTGCTTCCACGCCACCCATGCCCTGCATCTGCAGGTCCATCAGGGTCACGTCCGGGTGCAGGGACGCATGCTTCTCGACCGCGTCCCGGCCATCCGTGGCTTCTCCCACGACCTCTACCTCATCGGATGCACGCAGAAGGGCCGCCAGTCCCTGGCGTACCACATGGTGATCATCCACAATCAGCACACGAATCTTCGCTGCCATTTGCTATCGTCTCCCAATCCTGCTACCGGCCTAAGAAGCCGGTAGCTTCAGCCGCACGGTTGTGCCATTGCCCGGAGCGCTCTGGACGTCCAGGCTGCCGCGCATTGCCTGGGCACGTTCCTGCATGCCTCGAAGTCCATAGTGGCCTTCTAACGCTGTTCCCTGCTCGACATCAAAGCCATGGCCATCATCGCTCACCTGCAGGAGAACCGCCTCCTCCGAATAGATGAGATCAATGCGAACGTTACCGGCACGGGCATGTTTCATCGCGTTGCCGAACGCCTCTTTTGCAATGCGCAGGGTTTCCTGCTCCACTGACGACGGAAGCGCGCGATAGCTTCCGGTGACTGAGCACTCCGCGGTTGCTCCGGCCCGTTTTGCTGCATCCACTACCCCCTGTACACGTGCTGGAAGCGTCTGCGCTTCGTTCCCGGCACGGAGTGCCCAGATGCTCTCGCGCGCGTCGCGTATTCCCTCTTGCACTAACTGCCGGGTGGCGTCGACCTGCTGTCTTGCCGGTCCGATCTTCTCCTTCTTCAGCAGTTGCGCGGTCACATCAAGCTGAAGCGATACGGCAACAAAATCCTGCGCGAGCGTGTCGTGGATCTCTCTTGCAATCCGGTTCCGCTCACCGAGCACCGCGGCAAAGTCACGCCGAACGCGCCGCAGGCGCAGCCAGTAGATTCCGTAGACAACTCCCGTGATCAGGAAAAGTGCGAGCAGGTAGAACCACCATGTCCGGTAGAACCGTGGCTCCACACGTATGGAGAGTGAGGCAGGCGACTCGCTCAACACCCCATCCGCATTGCGTGCTTCAACCAGCAGCCGGTAAGAACCGGCAGGCAGGTTCGTGTACTCCGCGACCCGGCGCGTGTCGGCGTCGGTCCAATCGCGATCGAAGCCGTCAAGGCGAAAGCGATACCGCACCTGTGCGGGCGCAAGCAGGCTGACTCCCGCATAGATCACCTGCAATCTGCGGCTGGCGGCGGAAAGACGAAGGCCCGACTCGAACGGAACAGATTGCCCGTTCACGAGCACCTGCTCCACTGCCACTGAGGGCGGAACACGGTCAACCGGCAAGCGCGCGGCATCCACGCTGGATACGCCGCGACGGCTTGCAAACCATAGCATGTCCGATCTCGTACGCCATACCGCGGGATGACCGTCGAGCGAGGCGTCCACGCTGCTGACACCATCCGCGGTACCGTATTGCCTCAGAAAGACAGAGCAGGACTGCTGCAGTGCGCAGGCTTCCAGATCAGCCATATTTGCCCATGCGAGGCCCGCTCCGGTGCGCAACCAGAGGCGTCCGTCCGCATCCGGCAACACTGCCTGAATCGGGAAAGTAACGCCCGGGAGATGTAACTGCGAAAATTGACCCTGCAGTTTAGCCAAGAGACCACCATTGCGGCTGCTCACCCACAGGCTGCCGTCTGCGCCTTCCGCCAATCCTGTTATGGCCTGGTTCGCAGTTCCCGGCTCAGGCTGGGCTTTTGAGGCAAACGCCGGCAACCGGGCCAGTCCTTTCAGGGTACCGATCCACAAATCGCCATTCCGGGAGCGCAGCATCGATCCCACCACCTCGCTCGGCAGGCCTTCTGCACGGGTCAATACCCGTTCGACCCGATCGGTCTTCCACTGTGCAAGACCGCGGCGGGTACCCACCCACACCGATCCGTCCTGCATCGCCAGCAATGAGCGGACGAAATCATCGGGCAATCCATTCGCGGCACTCATATGCTCAACGGCGTTACCGGCGATGTGATCGAGTCCTTCGGGGGTACCGACCCACACGCCACCACGCGCATCTGGAGCAAGGCTCAGGACGACCTGGCTCGCCAGCTTTGCTGAAACTTTTGGCACAGCCACCACACCCTGCTGGATCGTGCGAAGTCCTCCGTCGCGCGTGCCGAGCCAGAGCGTTCCGTCTGTTGCCTCTATAACGCACGTAATGGTCTCCCGCGCAAGCTCAGGAACAGAGTGTACGGCCCGCTGACGAAGCACCGTGAGGCCGCCCGTGTCCGTGCCAAACCAGCGGTCGCCCTCACGGTCGACGAGAGCACTTAGCACAGACTCATCTGCAAGATTGCTGAGAGGAGCGCTCCCATGGCCTGTGGTCCGTAGAGAGAAGGTGCCTTGACTTGTTGCGGCGATCACACCATCGGGGCCGCGGACGAGCGACTCCAGCCTTGTACCCGGAAGCTCTTTCCCAATCTGCCAACGCACTTCACCATGTGGGGTGATGGCGACGATCTCCGAACGTGTCCGCAGCCAGAGGTCTTCACGATCCTGCACCAGGGCAAGTGGCGACACGGGCAGACTCCGCTCTTTCCGCCATTCCATACCCGTCCAACGGAACAACGTTGCGTCCGCGGCAGCGAACGGCATCCCGGTCTCGTCGGCGCCGAGCGCTGTTACCTGCGAATGCCCCGGCAGGGTTGCGACCGCTTCGTTCCTTCCATGGATCTCAACGAGACCGTCCGCCGTAAGAGCAAATACCAGACCGGCGGGCGCACTCTGCATCGCCTCAACCGCTCCGCTCACGCTCGTTACGCGCTCGAAGTGTCCGTTCCGCAGACTGACGATGCCATCGGAAGAACCGAAGTAGATTGCACCGTCCGTGGCCTGAACGACGCAGCACAGGTCATTGCTGGCGAACGCAGGGGTGTTCTCCGTGGTGAACCGCTCGAAACGTGCGCCGTCAAAGCGGGCGGCGCCGCCTTCCGTAGCAAGCCATAAACGACCGTTTGTGGCCTGCAGCAGGGCGTGCACGCTGTTCTGCGGCAGGCCGTCCTCGGTCGTCCAGCTCTGACGCTGCAGCGCCTGCGCAGAGGCGGCAGACCTTTGCGTCAGAAGACACGCGCACACTAGCAGGTACCGAAGCTGGAAAGAAAAACGCATGCACATCGAGCCTAGCGCAGAGATCCGGAATCTGGCGCAGAGCTAACGAATGTCCGTCACCACCTCAGGTTGTTGCAAGGCTCCCGAGAGCAGCCCGTTCTGCAAGAGCAGCGCGCTCTGCCAGGCAGCACCCAGTGCATGGACATATTCGAGCCGCAGTTGAAACAGTGTTCGCTGCGACACCAGGACCTGCGGGTATGCCGCGGCCATGCTCATGTATTTCTGCCGGTACAACTCATACGCCCGCTGCGCCCGGGGCAGAAGCTCTTCCCTATACTGCTTGGCCTGCGAAATTGCGTTGTTGTAATCCTGAAGAACGTTCTCCGCTTCCATCCGAAGTGAGGCCTGCGTGCGGGCCACTGCCGCGCGTGACTGCGCAACGGATGCCTTGGCTGCTTCGACGCCTCCCTGGTTTCTATTCCAGAGCGGCAGAGTGATACCTGCCTGCGCAATGCCGACCACGCCGACACGCCGTTGCGCTACCTCCAACGGCTCGTTGTCTTGTTGCAGTCCGGCGCGCAGCGTGAGTTGGGGCCGTTGCTGGCGCCTTGCAGCGCGGATGGCCGCCTCATCCGCAGTGATTGCGGCGTTCGCGACGCGAAGTGTGGGACTCGCATCTGCAGCCACAAACGCGACCGTGCCGTCGAGCATGGGCAGAGCCGCAAGCTCACCCCGTAGGGGTGCCGCCGGCTGTGTGACTTCGCCACTGGCAGCCGCTAATCTGCGGAATGCTTTGCGGTACTCGCGCTGTGCAGACGCGTAGTCCAGCCGTGACTGTTCGCGCTCGACTTCGCTCTGCAGAATGTCCGGAGCATCAGCCTGCCCGACATTGGCGAGCTGGTGGGCAGTGCGGGCCGCATCTTCCGCAACGTGCAGCAGCTCGAGCCGGAGGTCGACTTCGGCCTGAACCGTCAGTGCGGCATAGAAGGCCTGCTTCACGGCTGCGGTGACTCGGGCTTTCTGCTGATCGAGCACGGCCACAGCCTCGCGTGCGCGTTGCTCCGCGGCAGAACGTGCGGACGACCGCTGCCCACCAATCGGCACCACCTGCTGCACATAGCCGCCCTGCTCGCCGGAATGGTAGACGCCACCACGAACGTGGTCGGCTTCGTAGCCGATTTCGGGATTGTCCCAGAGACCTTGTTGCTTTGCTTCCGCTTTTAACCTGCGCACCTGCGCCTCGGCTTCGCGAATCGTGGGATTCTGCGCGAGGGCTTTGCTGGAGAATGCCTCGATTGGCTGCGCAGGACGAACACGAACATCGGCAAGTATGTCTGGAAGCTGCGGATCAAGCGAACCTGCCGTACGGTCTGGATGCTCCTGCTCCTGTATTGCAGGGTCAAGGCGTAGCGGTGTCTTTGTCGGTGGGATGGGGCCGGGCGTCGCATTCGAATCGTCTCCGTCCGCAAGCCTTCCAAACGGAACGGCCGGCTTCGGAGCCTCTACAGTCTTCTCCTGCGGTGCTTTCTGTCTGCTTGTACTCGCGGGACCAGCGTGTTCATGTTGCACGGGTTCTGGATTGGCGCGGTCCATCTGCATGGGCACCATCTGCGCAGGCAATGCGCACACGGCGCTCAAAAGGGCTGCGATTACATGTCCCTGTCTCATCGCTGCTCCTTTCCACCTTGGTGCATGAAATGATCCGCGTGCGACATCCCGTCCATGTGCATCGTGTGGTCCATCTGCATGGGCTGCGATGGCGATACTTTCTCCCGCACCCTGCGCATCACCTCGTTGTATTGCTCTTCCGGCAAAACCCGGACAAAGGTCATCATGCCCTGCATGAAGCGCGTCCAGTTGGGCCGCAGCCCCAGGTTTTCC
>CALMAP010000138.1:11834-19150 GCA_937859825.1 uncultured Terriglobus sp.
TCATCATGCCCTGCATGTTCTCGCTCCAGCCCGGCGGCAGGCCATAGTTCTCCGGCTTGTCGACCATGTGATCCATGTTCATCATGGGACCTTCCATGAAGGCATCCTGCGGGTAGTTGGGAACGGTGTTTGCATCGGGTGCGATCTGTAGTTTGCTCATGCCGGATTGCATCATCTGCTGCATGTGGTCCTCACTCGTTTCCCCTTGGGTGGGCTTCACACCTGCGCCCTGCTGGCCTGCTGAGAGCATTCCGTTCGTGGCAAACATGTCACTCGTGCTGCCGAAGCCCATGCCGCGGCCAAGACTCGCGCCGTAATCGTCCCCACTGGGAGCGGGTGGTGTTCCCTGCAGCATGCCCATGCCGTTCTCCATGTCCACACCCGCGGGCATGCCCTTGGCGCGCGATGCCATGCGGCTCATGCGGCCCACGTTGCTGCTCATCTGGTTCATCATGTGGTGTGGCAGGTGGCAGTGCAGCATCCAGTCGCCGGGATTGTTGGCGACAAACTCGATCTCCCTGGCCTGCGCCACGCCAACCAGCACTGTGTTGCCGGGCCACCACGCCGTCTCCGGAATACGACCGCCTTCGGTTCCGGTGACGTAGAAGGTGTGCCCGTGCAGGTGCATGGGATGGTGGTCCATGCCAAGGTTCACGAAGCGAATACGGACGCGGCTGCCCAACTTGACCACCAAGGGCGTGGGTGCAGGCCCGCTCTTGCCATTCAGTACCAGCCAGTTGAATTCCATGTTCATGCTGTTCGGCACGGTGCTTGAGGGCAGGACCGCATACTCCTGCAGATGGATAAGGAAGTCATGATTCGGCGGCGGCGTGTGCGCCTGCTTCGGATGCATGATGAAGCCGCCCAGCATGCCCACCATCTCCTGCATGGCCATGTGCGAGTGGTAGAAGAAGGTGCCTGTCTGCGTGATGGTGAACTCATAAACGTAGCTGCCACCGGGCGGGACAGCACGCTGCGAGATATTCGGCATACCGTCGTAGCGAATCTGATCTTCAAAGCCATGCCAGTGAATGGACGTCGGCTCCGGCAGCCCATTTTCAAAATGCACGCGGACGCGGTCGCCTTGCGTGACCTGGATCGTCGGGCCCGGCGCGGAGCCGTTGAAGCCCCAAAGATCAACCGTCTTGCCAGGCGCGATTTCCCGCCGCACCGGCTCCGCTCGCAGCCGGAAAATCTTCCAGCCATTTTCGATCTCGAACGGCAGATCCGGCACGTCCGTGGTCACGACCGGGATGGGCGGCTGCGACACCCCACTGGCGCGGGCACCGCGTTTGATAAGGCTCGCGCTCTCAGATGCCGGACCTGCGTTGCCGCTGCCGGATGCCGCGCTGCTCTCCGCGAACGCAGGTGCGGCTATCAACCCGGCACCCAAGCCGAGCGCCCTCTGCAGAAAATTTCTGCGATTGCTCATTGTCTTCCTTGTAGTGAAGTTCTTCTCGTTCCACACGCGTGCAGAAGCATTGCGCCGCAGAGTCAGGCGCTGACTACGTAGGGAGAAGCAACAACTCAGATACGAAGAGGAAGGTCGAGCAGAGGCGGGATGTTTGTGGACACCCTTACCGTAGACGGAATTCGAGCAGGAACCGCAGGCAGTTCCAGAGCAAATACGGATGCAGGAACGTACACGGTGGAAGACGCACCATCATCTACGGCCACAATCAGGATCGCAGCAGGCAGCGAGACTTCGCAGGTCTGCAAAGAACCGGGCGACCTGTGCTGATGCTTGCTGGCATGCTCATGGCTGCAGCAGTGCATCGCACACGGCTCGGCAGTGCTGGCTTTCAGTGCGTCAGTTCCCGCGCACTGCGCCTGCACCCCTGCCGTAAACAACGACAGCAGCAGAACCAGGAGCATCACCAAGGTTGTTCGCCGTGCAGCCATACAGATAGGATGCTCCGTCGGCGTACACGAAGCAAGACGTCAGTTCGCCAGATACAGGTTCGCCCGGCGAACGACGCGCATGTCCAACAATTCGATCTCCGGTGCAAGATAGCCATCGCAAACGGGTTCATCCTGCACCAGGCCGGTGCTCAGGTATTTCTTGTTGTCGTCGCAGAAAACCGTTGCAAGAACGGGCGAGGTTTGCCCCACGCCGGCCTTTACTGCCGCGACGAAGTTACATCCCGACGAGATGCCAACAGCCAGACCAAGCTGGCGGGCGAGCTTCTGCGCCATCAGGATCGCGTCTCCATCGTTCACCGCGATTACTTCGTCCAAATCGTCCAGATTGACGATCTGTGGAATGAATTCGTCGGAGATGCCCTGAATGCGGTGGGTGCCTACGCGATGACCGGTGCTCATGGCGGGCGACTCGGCGGGTTCCACGGGATGGCAGCGCACATCCAGACCCGCAGCGCCCAGCGCGCGGCCCACCCCCATCACGGTGCCACCGGTGCCTACACCCGCGACGAACGCGTCCATCTGCAGCCCGGCATGGCGTAACTGGGCAAGTATCTCCGGCCCGGTGCCCAGTTCGTGCGCCTCAACGTTTGCGCAGTTTTCAAACTGGCGCGGCAGAAACACCTCGCGCACGTCCGCGCTTGCCTTACGGCAGCGATCGATGCTGCCCAGAAAGCCGCCCTGCTCTTTGGAAACGCTCACTACCTTCGCGCCGTAGCTACGGATAAGGTCGAGCCGCTCCCGGCTCATCCAGTCCGGCATGTAGATCGTTACCGCGTGACCGAGGGCGGTTCCGAGTGCGGCGAAGGCAATGCCGGTGTTGCCGCTGGTTGCCTCCACGATGCAGTCGCCGGGACGCAGGCTGCCGTCGGCGTAGGCGCATTCCAGAATGTGCAGGGCCATGCGGTCCTTGATGGAGCCGCTCAGGTTCAAATGCTCCATCTTTGCGCAGACGGTGCCGCGCTGCCGACGATAGCTGTACTCGATGACCATCATGGGCGTGTTGCCCACCATCTCACGCAAACCCGCAAGCCGATGCTGCGGGGTGAGAGACAAGGAGGAGGATGTAGCTACTACTGCGTCCGCAACCTGCATAGGACCACGCTAACGAGTCCCGCTTAGGGAACACAGAGCCTTCTTGAGTTAATAGAGGACGTTCACCTTACAATCGAAGGTAAGGATTCAGGAATATGCATCAGCTTAAGGAAAAAGCGTTTCCAGCGAAAAGGCGACCGGCAAAACTACCCGTGAAGACGCGGGATTCGGCAAATCTCGCGAACGAGAGCAGTGCCCTTGACCGGATCGACCTCGCGCTCATCACGGAATTGCAGGAGAACGCGCGCATTCCCTTTGCGGAACTGGCACGTCGCGTCCATCTCTCAACGCCCGCAGTGATCGATCGGGTGCGCCGCATGGAGGAGACCGGCGTCATCCTGCGTTATCGCGCGGAGATCGATCCGGCCGCCCTCGGCCTGCTGGTGCGGGCCTTTGTGAAGGTCACGGTAGCCGGCGATCGTCTGTCGAACTTCGCGCGCATCGCACGGGACATCCCGGAGATCCTCGAATGCCATCGCGTGACCGGCAATGAGAGCTACATCGTCCAGGTGGCCGTGCGCGACATGAACCACCTGGAAGCCGTGATCGACTCACTCATGCCGTACGTTTCGACCAACACGTCCATGGTGCTGAACTCGCCCGTGCAGAGCGCACCCCTCGTGCCGCAAACGGCTTCGGTTCCTACGCGCATCACGGCAAGAGCAAAACGATGAAACAACGGGCGGCGGGGCGGGTTTTCCTGCTCAGGAATGCTCACCGGCGTTACAAGGTCTGAGCAGAACACCATGCGTGAACTGCGGTGGCGGTCCTGGGAAGAACGAATGCAGACCAGCCAAACCCTCTATCCAGACGGCCTCGCTGAGGTGCTTCTACGGCTGCAATCGGATCAGAGCCGACAGATGAGTAGCTCACGCTCGTAGATCATTTCGGGCGGCAGGTGCTGGTGCAGGTCGATGAACAGTTCCTCGTGACCGATCACCTCGCGACGCCAGTCCCGCGTGTTCACCCGCTGTACTTCGGCGAACTGCTCCGGCGTGAAGTCGAGTCCACCCCATTCAAGGTCATCGTAATAAGGCGTCCATCCGATGGGGGTCTCACGGCCTTGGGCACGGCCACGTACGCGGTCTACGATCCAGCGCAGCACGCGCATGTTCTCGCGAAAGCCGGGCCAGAGAAACTTGCCGTCTTCGCCTTTGCGGAACCAGTTCACGTGAAAGATGCGGGGTGTGTTGTCCAGCGTGCGCTGCATCTTGATCCAATGGCGAAAGTAGTCGCCCATGTTGTAGCCACAGAACGGCAGCATCGCCATCGGGTCACGACGCACCTTGCCGAGCTCGCCTGCCGCCGCCGCCGTGGTCTCTGAGCCCATGGTGGCACCGGCATACACGCCCGCGCTCCAGTTGAAGGCTTGATAGATCAACGGAGTCGTCGTGGAACGGCGTCCACCGAAGACGATTGCACTTACCGGCACACCTTCCGGGTTCTGCCACTCCGGATCGATGGTCGGGCACTGCGAGGCGGGAGCCGTGAAACGCCCATTCGGATGCGCGGCTGTTCTTCCCGTTTCTTTTGCAATGGAAGGTGACCAGGGTTCACCACGCCAATCGATACAGTGCCTCGGCGGATCGTCTGTCATGCCCTCCCACCACACGCCGCCGTCCGGTGTGAGAGCGACGTTGGTGAAGATGGTGTTGCGCCGCAGCGTTGCCATCGCATTGGGATTTGTCTTCTCCGACGTTCCTGGAGCGACACCGAAGAAACCTGTTTCCGGGTTGATCGCGCGCAAATGGCCTTTTGCGTCCGGCTTGATCCAGGCGATATCATCACCGACTGTCCATACCTTCCATTCCTCGAAGCCTGCGGGTGGAACCAGCATGGCTAGATTAGTTTTGCCACAGGCGGAAGGAAATGCAGCAGCAATGTAAGTCTTCTCCGTTGCACCCTTTGCATCGGCAGGCGATTCGAGACCGACAAGCAGCATGTGCTCCGCCATCCATCCCTCATCACGCGCGATGTTGGAAGCGATGCGTAGGGCAAAGCACTTCTTACCCAGAAGAGCATTGCCGCCATAGCCGGAACCGTAGCTCCATATCTCGCGCGTCTCCGGGAAGTGGACGATGTACTTTTCTTCGTTACACGGCCAGGGCGTGTCCTGCTGGCCCGGCGCGAGAGGCATGCCGACGGAGTGCATGCACGGCACGACACGCTGGTTGTCCTTTTCGATTTCGCGAAGAACATCATTGCCGACGCGACACATGATGCGCATGTTCACTACGGCGTATTCCGAATCGGTAAGCTGCACACCGATGCGCGACATGGGCCCGCCCACCGGCCCCATGCTGAAGGGCAACACGTACATGGTGCGGCCGCGCATCACGCCCTTGAACAACTGCTTCAGCTTGCGGCGCATGATGAAGGGGTCTTGCCAGTTGTTGGTCGGTCCAGCCGCATCTTTCGAAAGCGAGCAGATAAAGGTGCGGTCTTCGACGCGCGCAACATCCTTCGCATCGGACCGGGCAAGAAAGCAGCCGGGCCACTCCTTCTGGTTGAGTCGGGTAAACGTACCGGCGTCCACCAGCTTCTGGCAAAGCAGATCGTATTCGGCATCAGACCCGTCTACCCAGTGGATCGCATCAGGCTGGGTAAGCTCCGCCATTTTTTCGACCCAGCGAACCAGGTGCTTGTTCGTGGTGGGAGCAGTATTCGGCATCGCTGTGGGTGCCTGAACTGGTGCAGGTGCGGGCATGCGGTTCACACTTTCAGGCGCGCGTGGCGCACCCTTTCGTTCTTACTATTGCAATTCCGTGTTTGTCATCCCGTAACGCAGTGAAGGGATCTGCTTTCCCTCAAGCGCCACGATGGCGGAAGAAAGCAGATCCCTCCGCTACGCTGCGGGATGGCAAACTTTGAACGTTGTGACAAACACAACAAGGTCGAGCTTACAGCGCGTTCATGTTGTGCAGGAACTCGCTGTTATTGCGCGTCTTGGCCAGCTTGTCCGTCAGCAGTTCCATCGCCTCGGTCGGGCTCAGGGGGTTCAGTACTTTGCGCAGAATCCAGGTACGCTGCAAGTCTTCCTTGGGGATGAGAAGCTCTTCCTTACGCGTACCGGAACGCTGAATGTCGATCGCCGGGAAGACGCGCTTGTCGACCAGCTTGCGATCCAGAATCACTTCCATGTTGCCGGTGCCCTTGAACTCTTCAAAGATGACTTCGTCCATGCGGGAGCCGGTGTCGACGAGTGCTGTGGCCATGATGGTTAGTGAGCCGCCCTCTTCGATGTTGCGGGCCGCGCCGAAGAAGCGCTTGGGGCGCTGCAGTGCGTTGGAATCCACACCGCCTGAGAGCACTTTGCCACTGGGTGGAACGATGGTGTTATAGGCACGTGCCAGACGCGTTATGGAATCCAGCAGAATGACCACGTCGCGCTTGTGCTCGACCAGGCGCTTGGCCTTTTCGATCACCATCTCCGCGACTTGAACGTGGCGTGCCGCAGGCTCGTCGAAGGTCGAGGAGATGACTTCGCCTTTGACGGAGCGCTGCATGTCGGTCACTTCTTCCGGGCGCTCGTCGATCAGCAGGACGATCAGCACCACTTCGGGATGGTTTGCGGTAATGGAGTTGGCGATGGCCTGCAGCAGGACGGTCTTGCCAGTGCGAGGTGGCGCCACGATCAGCCCACGCTGCCCCTTGCCCACGGGCGTCAGCAGATCCATCACGCGGCCGCTGATATTGTCGCGAACGGTTTCCATCTTCACGCGCTCGTCGGCGTAGAGTGGCGTCAGATTATCGAACAGAATCTTGTTGCGGGTCTCTTCCGGCGACTCGAAGTTGATGGCTTCGATCTTGACCAGGGCGAAATACTTCTCGCCCTCATGCGGAGGCCGCACATTGCCGGAAATAGTGTCGCCCGTCTTCAGATCGAACTTACGAATCTGCGACGGAGAAACGTAAATGTCGTCCGGCCCGGGCAGGTAGTTGTAGTCCGGAGAGCGGAGAAAGCCGTAGCCGTCCGGCAGGATTTCGAGCACGCCTTCCGCGAAGATGTGGCCTTCTTTTTCGCTTTGTGCCTGGAGAATCTTGAAGATCAGGTCTTGCTTGCGGAGGGCGCTTGTGCCCTGGATTTCAAGGCCGCGCGCGAGTTTACCTAACTCCGCGATGCTTTTTTCTTTCAGTTCCGAGATGGTCATTGTCACCTGTGTACAGAGATCAGTGGTTTGGAGGGGGTTCTACCGGAAGGGGGTCGAGCGGAGGGTGTTGCGGATACGTGCTGCGAAGACTACCGGTGTTGCGGGAATGGTGTTGCGGAAAGAAGTGCGCGGAAAGTGAGAGAGGCGTTT
>CALMAP010000139.1:0-4694 GCA_937859825.1 uncultured Terriglobus sp.
ACCATGTCCAGCCGTGCACATTGCCCAGCGTGGGCTCGGACACGCTCCACCCGCGCCAGAAAAACGGCAAGAGGCGACCGGCATGGGTAAGTCCGCCGGGATGCCCCTCCGTCGGGTTTGCGATCCCGGCAGCGATGTGCCAAGGAGCCGCCACCAGCAAGAAAGTAAGCAGCATCGTGAGCGGACGAAGCTGGCCGATGCGCCGCAGTGCACGGGAAAACCCGCACGTCAGCAACAAGTAGATAAGAACGGCACCCACCGGGAATACCAGGCCGATCAGCCCTTTCGTGAGCACATTCAACGCGCAGCTTACGGCAAAACCTAGGCAGGGCAACAGGGGCGCCCGCCCTTCGTTCTGCTCCATGAGCCAGAAGCAGGCAATTGCGGCCGCATACCAGAGGCACACGATCGCATCCGGAATCAGAATGCGGGTGAAGATGAAGATGCCGAAGCTGGAAAGCAGCACCATCGCGGCATAGAGCCCGGCGCGTGCCGACCGGAAAGCGGCGCGTGCGAACCATTCCACCAGGAGCAGCAGCGCCAGCGTGTACAGGGCCAGCGGCAGCCGCGCCGCAGCCGTGTTCACGCCCAGCAGGTCCATGCTACCCGCCATGCTCCAGTACAGCATTGGCGCTTTTTCCAGGTAGCGGATGCCGTTGGCGTAGAGCGTGACGGGATCGCCGCGCAGAACCATTTCCCGCGCCACCTCGGCGTGTACTGAGTCGGCATCGTCCAGCAGGGGGGGCGCGAGGAGCGCGACGGTGCAATAGAACGCGAACCATAGCCCGACAATCAGCTTGAGCGTGAAGAGCGGGCGAGCAGGCGAAGTCATCCGCGACTATTGTCGCCCATACCTCAATTGCTGCCGTGCATAATGGACAGACTTTCCTTTGGGCTGGCCGCTCACAGGTCTACCGCGCGAGTGATCAAGTTTCGCCCTGAAAAGCGAAACACTCCGGGGTACAAGCCCGGAGTGATCCCATTGGAAAGGTGGTGCAACCATGAAGCCCTTGCGGGTCAAATGGCGCGAACACCAGGTTGAGGTTCCTAGCGAACTTCTAATCTACCTGTTGCTCCG
This sequence comes from uncultured Terriglobus sp., assembly GCA_937859825.1. Classification (GTDB taxonomy): domain Bacteria; phylum Acidobacteriota; class Terriglobia; order Terriglobales; family Acidobacteriaceae; genus Terriglobus. Next base: position 1,079 of record CALMAP010000139.1, read on the forward strand.
TGTACTCGGTCATTGGCTTTAGCCAGTAGCTGACTTCACCAAAACCGATGCCTCGTCTGCCAGGGCGGGGCATCGCTTATAGTATGACGCGCCTGCGGTGGCGCGTGTCAACACCTCTCTTCTGCATCGCCCATTTTGCGCTCACGCTTTAGGCTGGAAGAGATGCGTTTACGCAACGACAAGCCGGAGACTGGAAACCAGCCCGCCACCGAACTCATCTTCGGCGAGTGGTACCCGGCACTGCGCTCCGACCGGCTTCGCCCAGGCAAGATGGAGACGGCGCTGCTGCTTGGCATTCCGCTGGTGCTTGGCCGCAAGCGCGACGGCCGCATCTTTGCCATGCGCGACTTGTGTCCGCATCGCGGCATCCCGCTCTCCGCCGGGTGGTTCGATGGCGACACGGTGCAGTGCCGCTATCACGGATGGAAGTTCGAGCCGTGCGGCGGGCAGTGCGTGGAGATTCCTTCGCTCACGCAGATCGACACGCTGCAGCCGACAAAAATCTATGCCGGCGCGTACCCCTGTCGTGAGTCCGACGGCTTCGCCTGGGTCTACCTGCCTGAAGCGGGCGCAGGCCGCATCACGGAAAGCACCGTGCTGCCGCCGCTGCCTGAAGTGCCGAAGTTCAGCGCGAAGTTCCGCACCGCGCACCTGCAGGCCGACCTGCCCTGCAACGTGGACCACGGCATCATCGGCCTGATGGACCCCGCGCACGGCCCGTTCGTACACCGCGCCTGGTGGTGGCGTTCCGCGGGGAGCATCCACGAAAAGACCAAGCGCTTCGAGCCGCTGCCGGATGGCTTCCGCATGAGTTCGCACGCGCCCAGCGCCAACTCCGCGCCGTACAAGCTGCTGGGTGTTTACGGCGAAAAGATCGAAACCACCATCGATTTCACCCTGCCTAACCGCCGCTACGAGACGATCCGCGCAGGCACCGGCGACAACGGCAAGTGGTTCGCGTCGCTCACCACCGTCACGCCGGTCACGCCCGCAAGCTGCCGCATCGACGTGGTCGCCTGCTGGAACGTCTTCTACAACGTGCCGCTGGTGCCGCAGATCGCGAAGCATTGCGGCGCGCGCTGCGTCCGGCAGGACCAGGAGACGAGGGTGCAACAGGCCGAGGGCCTGCGCTTCCGCCCGGCGATGATGCTGATCGACGATGCCGACAAGCCGGCCAAGTGGTACTTCGCGCTGAAGCAGCGGCGGCTCACCGGTAAAGGTGAGCATCCTTTGCCAGGGCCGGTGGAACTGCATTGGCGTAGCTGATTACGTTTCATGTTGAGCGAGTTGACATAGCGATGGACCTAAATACATACCTTCACACGGCGCTCCCAACGCCATGCTTTGAGAGACCGTTCGTCTGCGATGGCCGCCCTGAGAGCTGCACGGTCATCATCATCGGCGAGAACCCCGTGACGACGATGAACAAAGATTGGTGGTCGTTCTGGAATGACGATGCAGGATTCGACTTAACAAGTTTCGAGCAGACCTATGAAGTGTCACGGAGCCTCATTGGTAAGCGGCCCATATCGAACACGCGCCTCCGACTCCGGCGTATGCGCTCGCGTGGGATTCGCTGTCTTGAGACAAACGCATTTCGCAATGAACGACTGGGTGGTCATGGAAAAGGCATGGCAAACAAAGAGCTATTACAAGCCTTTATAGAAAAGCTCCCTCAGTTGCGCGCGATTGTCGCTCATGGCAACATCGCATCCCGTTGTTTGTCCGAAATGGTTCTGCCCGGTGCAGTTGCGAAATATTGCGTGGGCCACTTTCGTAGTCTCAGCTACATGTCGTTAGACACGCTTGCAGATGCGTTGCTCGATTGCGGAGAGGAAACATAAGTTCATCGACTCTGGACGGAGCGTGTCTAGAAGTAGCAAATTTCCAACCGCGTAGTTCCACAGACATACGTTTTGCCACTTAGAGCCGTTCTCCTTAGGTGTATTTTCAACCGGGTTGGAAGGGCACGGCTTCAGCCGTGCCGAAAGGGCTGTACTTGTGGGAGCGCGCGGCCGATGCAGCTGTGAGGAGAATCCGGCTTCCTTCCGCGCGGTTGAGGCCGTCCCGCGGCTGGCCGATGCAATGCCCTGCAAGGTTAAACACTGGGCTGCATTACACCGCGCGGCACAGAATACAGCCTCCTGTTGATTCCCGTGACCGCGCGTGTTCCTTCGATCTGCCTCTACGGCATGGCTGAAGCCATGCCCTTTCGAAAACAGCACATTAAGCCTCTTATGACAGAACTACACCTCAAGTAGAACGGCTCTTGCCAGCGCGCTTGACCGCTTCCGCAAGTGCACGGCTGCCGTCTGGGATTGCCGGTCCGTGGCCGTTCAGGATCAGCCTGGGTGAGGCGGTGATGAGCTTTCTTGCAGAGGCATTCGCCAGCAGCTTATTCCACGTGAAGAGCTTGGGCAGCGGAAACCACCAAGGTGTGACGGTGCAAACCTGAAGGGTGCCTCCTAGCGAGACCAGCGCATCGCCGCTGAAGAGAGTCGAGTCGCGCTCGTCCAGAAAACTCATCTGTCCCGGAGTGTGGCCGGGCGTGTAGATGCAGCGCAGTGAGCCGAAGAGTTCGCCCTCGGTCAGCGTGTGCGTCGGTCGTGTTTTCGCACCGGGAAAGAGAAAGCCTTTCAGCGGCGTCTGCGGCTCGTCGCTACGCAGCGAGAAGTCCTTGTGCAGCAGGGGAGCTTCGCGTTCGCTGATGGCCACGTCTACTCTTCCAAGTAGGTCATGCAGTGCATCCAGCGAGCCCATGTGGTCGCTGTGCGCGTGCGTCAGCAGGATGCGCTTGATCTCGCCTCCGCAGTCCTTGGCCGCCTGGAGGATCTGCTTCGCATTGCCCGAGGTAGACGTATCAATCAGCGTGAAGCCGTCCTGCTCGCGCACGAGATAGCAGTTCGAGAACCCCAGAAAGGTCAGCATGGCTACGTCGTTGCTGATGCGTTGCAGCTTCATTGAGGCGCTCCCGCCAAAACGGCTGGCTTCCGGACTAGATGCTGCTGCCATCCACCTGTTTGCTTTGCATCCTCGGGTACCATCGGCTGCATGGATTTTTTGCAAACGGGCATCACCGTGGTGCTGGTGCGTGCCCGCAATCCGCTCAACATCGGTGCGGCCGCGCGTGCCATGAGTAACTTCGGTTTCACCGATCTGCGAATCGTTTCCGACTACGATGTGCCTTTCGAGAACGCGCGCAGCGCGGTGAATGCGGTGCACCTGCTGCAGGGTGCGCGGCAGTTTCGCACCGTGGCGGAAGCTGTCGCGGACTGCTCACTCGTCTACGGCACAACGGCACTCGGTGACCGGCGGTTGGAGCACTCGGTAGACGTGCTGCGCGAAGCCGGGGACCGCATCCGCGCACACGCATGCACCAATGCACGCGCTGCGATTCTTTTCGGTTCAGAGAAGACGGGCCTTTCCAATGGGGAGATGAGCTACTGCCATCGCCTGCTCACTATTCCCATGCACGAGAACGGCGTCTCCATGAACTTGGGGCAGGCTGTCGGCGTCTGCTTGTATGAGCTTGTTCGCGAGAGCGAAGCGCAACGTGCGTTACCCGAAACGAAAAGACCCGCGACGCAGGAACAGATGGCCCGGGGGGGGGGGTGAG
>CALMAP010000139.1:4704-5279 GCA_937859825.1 uncultured Terriglobus sp.
CCGCGCAGATTCAACATTGGCCCGGGTGTTGTCCCGGGGTGCCCATGGACCCCCACGCAGCGGAATACGATCGCCGTTTTCCCGGCAACGTGGATGAGCAGGCACTCCGCCAATTGGTGCTGCGGACGAATATGCCTGCGGACGATTCCGCAATCTGGATGGGCATGTTGCGACAAGTGCTCTGGAAACTTCGCAGCGATGAAAGACAGGAATAGCACTGCGGGAGACGGAACTTCGCTGCACCTTCCATCGTCCCTTGATACCATCAGGCTTGCCTCACGGGAGAACTACCGCAACCATGCCAGTTGACCGCGCTTTACGCCGTCTGCATTGCACCTTCGTCTTTGTCGCTTTCCTCACAGGGATTGCGGCATGCGCCCAGACCGCTCGCGTCTACACCGATGCGGACTACGCCCGCGCCGCCTCCATGCTGACCGCAGCGACCTCGCCATTGGTGGACCATGCGGTGCGCGGCGCGCAGTTCTTCGGCGGCGGTAGCGACCGCGTTTGGTACATCGACACCGCCAACGGCCAGCACACGCTAATGGGGGGCGCTGCCGGGCAGGGCGCCAAGG
>CALMAP010000139.1:5289-14598 GCA_937859825.1 uncultured Terriglobus sp.
CGACACCGCAAACGGCCAGCACGCTAATGGTGGGCGATGCCGTGAAGGGCACCAAGGCTGCGGCTTACGACCCTACCCGCATGGCCGCCGCGCTACACGCGGCGGGATTGAAGGAGAGCGATCCCGCGAAAATCGTGCCTCAGAACTTCGACCTGATCGACGAGGACAAGACCGCCGTCCTCACCGTCTCCGGGCAGGTGTTCAAGTGCGCGCTTGGCAGTTATACCTGCCAGTCTGAACTGAAGGGCTCCTCAAGCATGACGCGCACGGGCCGCCGTAATGCTACGAGCGCAGTGCTATCGCCGGACGGCAAGCGCGCCGTCTTCATCCGCGACTGGAACCTGTGGGTGCGCGACATAGGCAGCAATGCAGAAAAGCAGTTGACCACGGACGGCGTAAAGGACTACGGCTACGCCACGGACAATGCTGGCTGGACACACTCCGAACGAGCCATTGCGGTGTGGTCGCCCGATTCGAAGATGGTCGCCACCTTCCAGCAGGACCAGCGGCAGACCGGAGACATGTACACGACGACCACGAACGTTGGCCACCAGAAGCTGGATGCTTGGAAGTATCCGCTCGTTGGCGACGCGCACGTGACCATAATCGAGCGTGTGGTGATCGACGTGGACGCAGCCAAAGTAACGCGTCTTGCGATGCCGCCGGACCAGCACCGGTCCACCATTTGCGACGATGTAAGCTGCAGCGGTGGCTGGGACGATGTGCAGTGGGGAGCGGACAGCAGAACGCTCGCGTTCGTTTCCACCTCGCGTGACCACAAGCAGGAGAACGTGCGTATCGCCGACCCGTATACGGGTAAGGTGCGCGACGTATTCGAAGAGCACGTTCCCACCTTTTTTGAGAGCGGCTACAACAGCGTGAACTGGCGCTGGCTTTCTACCCGTAACGAGTTTGTCTGGTTCTCACAGCGGTCAAACTGGGGCAACCTGTACCTGTATGACGCGACAAACGGCAAGCTGAAGCATAGGCTGACGCACGGCGATTGGAACGTCGACCAGATTCTCGCGATCGACGAAGCCAACGGCGACATGCTGCTGTCCGGTGTAGGCCGCGAGCCTGGCGAAGACCCGTACTACCGCAGGATTTATAGCACCAATCTGGATGGCAAGAACCTGAAGCTGCTCACCCCGGAAGATGCGGACCACACCGCAACCGTATCCAAAGACGGCAAATACCTGATCGACATCTACTCAACGCCGCAAAAGCCGCAGGTTGCGGTGCTGCGCGACCGCTCCGGTAAGGTGATTGAGGAGTTGGCGCACGGCGACATCTCCCGGCTGCTCGCCAGCGGCTGGCAGCCGCCTGAGACCTTTCACGTAAAGGCGCACGACGGCAAGACGGATGTGTACGGGCTGCTCTTCAAGCCTGCGAATCTGGATGTCTCGCAAACATACCCGATCATCAATTACATCTACCCCGGCCCGCAGGGCGGTTCGTTCGGTTCGCATGGTTTTCTCGCATCGCGTGCCGACAGCAACGCGCTCACGCAGCTTGGCTTTGCCGTGGTGCAGATTGAGGGCATGGGCAATCCGCACCGCTCCAAGTCGTTTCATGATGCTTACCTGAACGACATTGGCATCAACGCCGTCCCCGATCAGATCAGCGGCATGAAGGAACTGGCATCGCGCTACTCCTGGATTGACATGGACCGCACCGGCATGTGGGGCCACTCCGGTGGCGGCAATGCCACGGCAGCCATGATGTTCCGCTACCCGGGATTTATCAAAGTCGCGATCTCAGAGAGCGGCAACCATGAGAACCGTAACTATGAAGACGACTGGGACGAGAAATGGGTCGGACTGCTGCAGAAGAATGCCGACGGCACCACGAACTACGACGCGCAGGCCAATGCGCAGTACGCAAAGAATCTGACAGGCAAGCTGATGCTGGCGCACGGCCTGATCGACGACAACGTTCCCGTTTCCAACACCATGCTGGTAGTGGATGCGCTCGAAGCGGCAAACAAGGACTTCGATCTTGTAGTATTTCCGCACGCTCATCACGGTTACGCCGACATGGCGCCTTATATGATGCGGCGGCGCTGGGACTACTTTGTCGTGAACCTTATGAATTCCAAGCCTCCACATGACTTCAAAATGCCTGCTGCTCTGCCGCAATGACTGAAGTCTGCTTGAGATAAAAGAAAATGCCACCGAAACTCGGTGGCATTCTGCGTGCTTGATTTCTCTTATTCCACAACACTGCCATCTGGACCGTTTGCGGCAGCGGCCTTCTGCAATTGCCAGCCGTTGCCAGTCAGCACCAGGTTCGCCGTCGCGCTGCTTGCGGCAGCCAGCTTCGCCTTCACACCGGGATAAGCGGTCTGTATACCTGCGGAGCGGGCCCAGTCCGCAACATCACTAACGGTATAGGTGTAATTCACAGTCGTGACCACACCAGGCTGCGTGCCGCCAACAGGTGTGTAGTTTGTAATCTTCTCGACTTTGCGCCTGCCAAAGCAGAAGTTGCCATAACCCGGCATCTGCGGATCGGCTTTCCATGTTCCGCGGCCTTTGTCGCTTAGATCGTAGTTATTGACCGACTTCGACATTACGATCAGCTTGGTTTTTTCAGCGGTGGTCCGCACCAGCAGACCCTGATCGACCAGCGCGTCCCACGGCATGGTCTCAGACGAATCTTTGGTATCTGCCTGTACTGGGAACTTCTTCTCGGTTTTAAAGAGGCATTCTGGGTGCGCATCGTAATAGCTGTTGATTGCGGACTTATAGTTCCCGGCGTCGTCGGCCTTTTTGTTGCAACCAGTTGCAGCCACTATGCCAATCGTCAGAATGGCCAGAATGGGTGGTATTCCGCGCATCATGTCTTCCTCTTTCCCTTTAGCGCCGGAATCGCGGCGCTACTTTCTTTGGTTAGGATGCAGAGCAGGCATGTGCGGCTTGCTTCCTAATTTCCGACTGGTGCAACTCTTACGAATTTTCGTTCCCATCGTAGATCAAATGGGCGTATGGTACTCCCGCCCCGAAAACAGGGAATGGACATGTGCTGTCATACCACGTTCATGCTCTGCTCACGTGAGCTTCACAGAAAGTGGATACACCTTTGCTCATGCAACTCAGCCTGCGTTCCCTCCTTGTCGCGACGGCGTGTGTCACCGTGCCGCTTGCTTTGCATGCCCAGTATGAAAACGGCAGCGTTGTGGGTACTGTTCGCGACAGTTCCGGTGCGGTGATCGCAGGGGCAGTCATTACAGTCACCAATCGGGCCACGGGTGTGGTTAGCAGCCGTGAGTCCGGCAGCAATGGTGATTTCGAGGTGCCGGCGCTGCGTGTAGGCCAGTACGACGTCCGTATTGAAAAGCAAGGTTTTGCCGCCGCGAATGCGACAAACGTTACCATCACGGTGGGCTCACGCCAGCGAGTCGACCTGCAACTTGGCGTAGGCTCGCAGAGCACAACGGTCGAAGTAAGCGACGTCGCTATCAAGGTCGAGACCGACCAGTCACAGCGCGGCGAGGTCATCACCAACTATCAGACCGCTGCCCTGCCGCTGGTCAGCCGGAACTATAGCGATCTGATCGGCCTTGTTCCGGGAGCCCGCCAGGCGGGCAACGCTATCAGCACCACGGCCACGACAGGTCTGGTCCGCGAGGGTTCGTTCAACGTGAACGGCCAGCGCTCGATGTTCAACAACTTCCTGCTCGATGGTCTCGACAACAACGCCTATGGCGAGAGCAACCAGGGTTTCAGCAACCAGATCGTTCAGCCTGCGCCGGATTCCGTGGCCGCTTTCAACGTGGTCACGAACAATGAGTCTGCGGAATATGGTCGCGCGAGTGGCGCTGTTGTGAACGTTGCCTTCGCGCAAGGGACCAATATGCTGCATGGCCGCGTGTATGAGTTCCTGCGCAACACAGACTTGAATGCAGTGGGTTTCTTTCGTCCGCCAGGCGGCGTGAAACCTCAGTTCAACCGCAATCAGTTTGGCGGCAACGTGGGCGGTCCGATCCTGAAAGACCACTTGTTCTACTTCCTTGATTACGAAGGTTTCCGGCAGGTGCGTAAGCAGGTGAGTTCTGCCACGCTGCCCACTCCGGCGCAACTGAACGGCATCTTCTCAACAACGGTCTACGATCCTTACAACGGAACGGCCTATGCTGCGGGTACGTCGGTCCTGACCTCGCCAAATACATCTCCTGCGGCGCGTACTGTGGCTGGGCTGCTCTCCGCATTGCCGGGCCTCACGAGCGCAACATCGAACAACTTCACCACGCTACAGCGCTCAAACAATCTGTCAGACAAAGGTGATCTGCGTTTCGACTACACCATCAACGCAAACAACAGCGTCTTCTTTCGTATCAGCGACCTCAAGCAGAACGCGACCGACTTCCCTCTCTTCGGTTTGCCGCTTGACGGCAATACCAATGGCAAGCAGCGCATTCTGGACCAGCAAATCGCAATGGGCTATACGCGCGTGATTGGCGCGAACCAGTTGCTGGATGTCAGGCTCGGGTTGTCGCGTACCCGGGCGGGTAAATTCTCGCTGTCCATTGGCACAAACCCGGGATTTACCTTTCCGGGCTTACCTGCCGACCCCACGGTCGCTGGCGGTCTGCCCGCTTTTTCGATCAACGGCTTTACCGCGTTTGGCCGCCAAGCAACAAATCCACAATTCCAGAACCCTTCGTTTGCAAACCCGAAGATCAACTACTCCATGGTTCGCGGCAAGCACTCGCTCAAGTTTGGCTACGAATACCAATTTCAGGATATGACGGTCCAGGACGTCAATCCGCTTTATGGACAATTTCTATTCAATGGCGGTTTTTCTGCTTACCGGAACGGTGCGCGGGTGAACGCGTCGACCAGCAATAACTATGTTGCGGACTTTCTTTTCGGCGCCACGAACCAGTACGTTCTCTCAAGTTACTTCGTTGCGCAGCTCCGGCAGCAGTCCAACTTTGCTTACGTGCAGGACGACTGGAAAGTGCTACCATCGCTCACGCTGAACATAGGTGCGCGGTATCAGTATGTGACGCCATACTACGAGGCGCAGAATCGACAATCTAACTTCAATCCCGCGCTGGCCAACAACGCCAATCCGCAGGATGCGCTTGTGCCTGTCACCTCGACCGGCAATCGTTACGGTATCGACCCGGATCGGAACGACATTGCTCCGCGCTTTGGCTTTGCCTTTTCGCCCTCACCGGTCACATCCATCCGCGGGGGATACGGCATCAGCTTCTCTCACTATGATCGTGCGGGCTCCGGCAATGTGCTTGCCATCAATGCTCCGCAGGCGCTGTTCAGTGTGTCGGTTCCGCAGATTGCTCCTTCCGCAAGCGGCGGAGGCGTAAACAACAGCTATGTGCGCCTCGACACTGGCTTTCCGGCGAACACGCTCACCTTCAACACGCTTACCGACAACATCACCTACATCGATAGCAAGACATACCGGGACAGTTACGTTCACAATTACTATGTTGACGTTCAGCGTCAGGTCTTCAAGAACGCGTTGGTCGACGTGGCTTACGTTGGCAATCATGCCCTGAAGCTGCTGCAGTTTATCAATGCCAACCAGAAAGATCCCTTGAACGGCTACGCGCGTCCTTACCCTAAGTTTGGCGATATAACTCAGGCGTTGCGCGAAGCGTACGGTAACTACAACGCGATTCAGGTGAAGTACGAGCAGCAGATGTCCGGTGGACTTACCCTGCTGAACAGCTTCTCCTATAGTCACACGCTCGATAATGCGGGTGCTTCGCTGGAGAGCTCTACACCTTCACCACAGGATGCGCGGAACCTGCGTGCCGATTACGGTAACAGCGATTACAACCAACCCCTTGTGAATACCACCAGCGTCGTCTACGAGCTGCCTTTCGGCAAAGGCCGACGCTACATGAACAGCAATAAATACCTTGACGAACTTTTCGGTCAATGGCAGGTTTCCGCGGTAAATCAGGCGGAAAGCGGGTACCAGTTCAACCTCACCTATACGCCGCCCGCGGCTAACCAGGTTTCAGGCCTGACCAGTAGTTTTCGCGGCTCAAACCTGTATCGGCCTAACATTGTTCCTGGTGTGCCGCAGATCGTCAAGGGTGTAACAAATGGAACATCGCGCCAATACATCAATCTCGCGGCGTTCTCGATTCCTTCCTCTGCTGCTGGGCCGTTTGGCAATCTTGCACGCAATGCCTTGCGTTCCCCCGCGGTAAATTTCACCAACGTGGCTTTCAATAAGCGGTTTGCCACACCGTTTGAGCGTCTCAACGTCGAGTTTCGCGGCGAACTTTACAACATCTTCAATCACGTGAACTTCGCAACGCCGGGAACAGGAATTACAGGCACGCAGGCGACGGCTACGGTAACTCCAGGGCTAACCAGTGGTGGCGCATTCACCTCCACGCTCGATCCGCGCATCGCGCAGTTCGGGCTGAAGGTGCTCTTCTAAATCGCGGTTGCGGACTTCATCCGCGGGACAAGCCTGCCAAACTGGATGCGCTTATTTCTTTGTGGGTAACTTACTCAAGTTGTTCTCCACGGCTTTGCGAACAAGCGCCTTCAGCGCGTCTTCGTTCACAGTGTCACCTTTGCGGATGTCGATAGCGCGGCGCACATTGCCTTCCAAACTTGAGTTGAAGAGTTTCGCCGGGTCGTGGAGCGATGCGCCTTTCGCAAAGGTCAGCTTTACGACCTGCTTGTACGTTTCGCCCGTGCAGACAACGCCGCCATGCGACCACACGGGAACGCCTCGCCACTTCCACTCCTCCTTGATTTCGGGGTCTGCCTCGTGAATCAGGCGGCGAATATGCGCAAGCATTTCGCCTCGCCAGTCGTTTAACTCGGCAATCCTTCCATCGATCAGCGCAGAGGCGGACATCCCCGTTGGAGCTTCCGGTGCTTTCCCCGCGCTCTTCTTCGTCGCCATGCTTAGCTCCTTCCGATCGCCTGCAGGCATGCACGCAAACGCTCCTGCCCTCCCCAGGCTTTCAGCTTCGCCTCACCTGTTTGCCTGATCGCTTGATTCCACGCGTCGGCATTCACGCTTCCGGGCACGTTCACTCCCGGGAAGACCACTGTCAACACCTGGTCGCTGATGCCGCGGTTCGCGCGGGCAACGCCGTTCTTCATGGAGATGGGATCGTTACCAAGGTCCTTGTGCAGCCTTACCGAGCCTTCGCCAAGATCGCCGCCATCCGCGAATACCGCATAGCCGATGGCGGAGGTTTTCGGCCGATATACCACGGCCAGGTCGCCCGCCTTCACTCCATAGCTGCTGCGGAACGCGGGAGACAGCACGACATAGGGAACCTTGTTCGCATCGACCCAATGGCGCTGCGTCTTATCCGGCGTGCCGGGGACGGTCATGGTCGTAGTGGTGATGTATGCCTTGCCGGGCAGCGGATCGCCTTCCTTCTGCAGCAGTGGTCCGTTCTTGTCCCCGAGGAAGCCAAAGATCGCCACGTGCGAGTAGTCGCCGCTCGCCTGCGCATCGGCCCACGCCTTCTGGCAGATCGCGTACCAGTGGTCGTGGTCGGTCTTCTTCGTCACGCGCTTGCCGTCAACCACGGCAACCACACCGACGCAGGTCTCCGAGAGGCCTTTGCCGTCCGCAAGGTAGGAGTCTGGCGCGCCATCCGCGTCTACGGCAAGGCCTGCGGTGGTGAACGCAACCGCGCCATCGACCTTCCATGGCTGTCCGTTGGGCTGGGACGCTGGACGCGCCGACTGGCCAACAGAACCTGCAGGCACCGCAAGGCTAGTGGATACCGTAAATACCGTCAGGAAACGATGAAGCTGCATTCTTGGTTCCTCTACGAATCGGTGTGACCAGCAGAGCATACCCGCGCGCCTCAAACGTTTCCAGAGAAATCGACATACGGGAAGCCAACGTAATCGCAATCGATTTGGGTAGGAAGCGCAACCTTGCAAAATAGCCTGGGTTTTTACGGACATGCAACAAGGGCCATCATGGCCGGCGGTATCCAAGGAGAGTAGCGATGTTGATGAAGAAGATAATTTTCGGAGTAACAGTCATGGCATTGAGCGCAGGCGCGGCCATGGCGCAGACCACGTATGGGCAGCGGCATTCCATCCGTGCGCGGCAGGCCAACCAGCAGCGCCGCATTGACCAGGGTGTGCGCAGCGGTCAGATCACACCCCAGGGCGCAGCCGCCGCCGAGCGCAACCAGGCGCGCATTTCGCGCGAGGAGCACGAGATGCGCCAGGCTGATGGAGGCCACCTGACCGCACAGGACCGCCACCAACTGGCTCGTCAGCAGAACCGCACTTCGCGGGGCATCTACGACCGCAAGCACAACGCCTACACCGATCCCGGCGTAACGCCGAAACTGCCTCGATAGGCTTCGGGCCAGTCTTCCCCGGCTGGCCTGCAGCGTATCCTGCTGTATCAAGGGCCGTCTTCCGGGACGGCCCGTCTGCGTCTGCATACGCTGTCTACCTGCCCCTCCCTGCAAATCGTAAATTTCTCTTTGCAAAGGATTTGCGCAGGCAAGCCCAGCTAAATTCCTCATGGCACGCGATTTGGGCGCAAATTCCTCTTTCGGCAGAATTTAAGTGGCTACAGTGTCTGCTCAGCGTCGTCGCTGGCGTCATCTTCATCGGAAACATCGTCTTCGTCGGCGTCCCAGATCCAGACTTCCGTGTCCTTCAGGCCGGGGCTGGCGACGGGTTCGCCCTCGTGTTCCTCCACCTCGCGCAACATCTTGTCCGCATCCGCACGGGCCTCCGGCAGGTTGCGGCAGTTCTGCGCGGCAAGCTGCAGGCCATACAGCAGCGCCGTTGCGCGCTGCCTCTGCATGCGGAAGCCGGCAAGCGCATTCACCACGGCACTGATGGCCACCTGCACACTCTCCGCATCTTCCAAGAGGCCAAGGTCGATGGGCGTGTTTACGGTGTAGCTGCCGATCTTGGGCTCGGCTGGGTACTCGCCCTGGGGCTCCACGGAGAAATTGCCGTCGCGGTCCAGGATGGGAGCCATCCTCTCCGCGGCGCGCCCGGCCTGCGCAGCCGTCCCGGACCGGACGCCACGCGTCCTCTTGCGAAAGCTGTCATGGAAGTAGCAGAACGGCTGCTTCTTCATCGCGGGCGAGTTGCACTGGATACCGTTGGTCTTAATGTGGCGGCAAACGAGAAAGGGCATTCGGGGTCCTCCTGGATGTTGAAACTAAGAACGCGGCTGGTCCGCAGACCGGCGTGTCCGCGCTTCAGGCAAAGCAAAAGGCCAGCCGGGAGGGCTGGCCTTCGTTGAAGTTTGGGTCTCTTCCAGTTTAGCGGGTCAGGAGAAATCGAGTGCCAGCCATAAGTTGCCGTT
>CALMAP010000140.1:0-346 GCA_937859825.1 uncultured Terriglobus sp.
GCTCGTAACTTTCGAACTGGTCGAAAGAAGCGCATGCGGGAGCCAGCAGTACGGTGTCACCGGGAGTCGCATCCTGCCAGGCGAGTTGGACCGCCTGCTCCAGAGTGCCTGCAGCGGTCAGCGGAACGACACCGTGAAGTTGTTCCCCAATCTTCTCCGATGCGCTACCGATGGTGTACACCCGCCTCACACGTTCTCGCAGAAGAGGAGCGAGCGTCGTATAGTCGCTTCCTTTATCTTTGCCGCCGAGAATGAGGCGGATCCCACGCTCAAAAGAGAGCAGTGCCTTCTCCGTCGCGTCGACATTCGTTGCCTTGGAGTCGTTGTAGAAGTCCACACCACGCTT
>CALMAP010000140.1:356-4974 GCA_937859825.1 uncultured Terriglobus sp.
CCGTTGAGACTGGCCACGAACTGAAGGCGGTGCTCCACAGCCTGGAAGCTCACCACGGCATTGCGGACCGTCTTCGCGTCGATGCCGGCGAGTCTTGCTGCCGTGATTGCTGCAAGGACGTTCTCCACGTTGTGCGCGCCACGCAGGGGGATCTCTGCCAGCGGCATCACCGGTTCGGGCGTGCCGCCTTCCTTTGCGAGGAAGTAAATGCCGTCGCCATGCACGAAGGCTCCCTGCTTGATGCGGCGCGTGCCGCTGAACCAGTAAATCTGGGCTTTGGTTTTCGCTGCGACCATCTGGGTCGGCTTGTCTTCGGCGTTCAGGATGAGGAAGTCGGAGCTGTCCTGATTTTCCGTAATCCGCGCCTTTGCGGCGGCGTAGTTCTCGAAGGAACCGTGGCGATCCAGGTGGTCGGGCGTAATGTTCAGCACAAGTGCGATGTGGGGACGGAAGGTCTCGATCGTTTCCAATTGAAAGCTGGAGACTTCAAGAACGCTCCACGTCTCCGCCGTGCTTCGCTGCACCAGTTCGACAACCGGCAGGCCGATGTTGCCGCCCACAAGCGTCGCGCGTTTTGCATGCGTAAAGATGTGGCCGAGCAGCGATGTTGTGGTGGTCTTGCCGTTGGAGCCGGTAATGGCAACCACCTTACCCTGAAGAAAGTGCGATGCCAGTTCGAGTTCCCCGATCAGAGGCATGCCGTACCGCAGCACCTGCTGGATTTCCGGCGTCTGCAGCGGAACACCAGGCGAAACCACGACCAGGTCCTGGCGACGGAAGGTGAGCACGCCGTGTCCGCCGGTTTCCACCATCACCCCGGCGTCCAGCAGAGCAGGAATCTGCTGCGCGAGGGCATCGCTGGGCCGGGCGTCACTTACCGTCACACACGCCCCCTTGCCGCGAAGGAACAGCGCAGCAGCTACCCCGGACTTACCGAGGCCGACTACGAGGACTCGTATGTTCTTCAGCTCGACGCCTGCGACAGTCTCCATCGCGTCGATACTAGCGCAGCTTCAGGGTCGTAAGTGCGAACAGGGCAAAGACGAGCGCCATGATCCAGAACCGCGCAATCACTTTGGACTCGCTCCAGCCGCTAAGCTCGAAATGATGGTGCAGCGGGGCCATGCGAAAGATGCGCTTGCCCCCACGCAGCTTATAGCTGCCCACCTGCAGCATGACGCTCAGCGCCTCCAAAATGAAGACACCGCCGATAAACGGCAGCAGCAGTTCCTGCTTGATGAGCACCGCAACGGTCGAGATTGCGCCGCCGAGGGCAAGCGATCCTACGTCTCCCATGAAGACCTCGGCAGGATGAGCGTTGTACCAAAGAAAGCCGATGGACGCTCCCACCATCGCGCCGCAGAAGACGGTAAGTTCGCCCACCATCGGCATGCGGGGAATCTCAAGATAATCCGAGAAGACGACGTGTCCGCTCACATAAGTCAATACCGTAAGCGCACCGGCGGCGATGATGGTGCAGCCGATGGCGAGCCCATCCAGGCCATCGGTCAGGTTGACCGCGTTGGATGAAAACGTGATCACCAGCATCACGAACAGCACAAAGGGAAGGAACGAAAGCCAGTAGAAGCCGTGCATGTGGTGCAGCACGCCAAGAATCAGGTCTGGACGGAAGCGTTTGAGGAACGGCACCACCAGCCGGGTGGAATAGTAACCCTTGCCCTGCATTACGCAAAGCACCGCGGCAACGACAAAGCTAGCCAAAAACTGCAGCATCAGCTTTTGCCTGCTGGTCAGTCCCAGGTTCCGCTTGTGAACGACCTTGATGTAATCATCGGCAAAGCCGATCGCCGCAAAAGCCGTGGTGGAGCCGATCGCAAGCCATACGAACGGGTTGGAGAGATCGCTCCACAACAGCGTTGGCACCAGGACCGCAATGCAGATAAGAATACCGCCCATTGTAGGAGTTCCGGACTTGGTCTTGTGGCTCTGCGGGCCTTCTTCGCGGATGTACTGGCCAATCTGAAACTCACGTAGACGGCGAATGACGAACGGGCCAATCAGCATCGCGATCAGGAGTGCAGTGAGGGAGGCAAAGACGCAGCGAAAGGTGAGATAGCGAAAGATACGGAAGACCCGAAAGATGGGGTACAGCCTTTGGTAGAGCAGCCAGTAGAGCAACGTTCCTCCGCGTAACGAATGGCACTGGGGATGCCGGTTTCAGACTACAAGCCCGATCTGCAACTGCGACGTGCTCATGCAGGCTCCTGTTGCAGGACAGGTTCAGGGCTGCAGCGCAAACAGCGCGCGCTCCAGCCGCACTCCGCGTGACGCTTTTATCAGCACGGCATCGCCTTCCTGCAGATTGTCTGCGAGCCATGCTCCTGCCTGCTCCGGGGTGCTCATAAAAAACGCATTCTCGCCGAAGCCTTCGGCGATGGCACGTGCTTCTCCGCGCACGGCGATCACTGTGTCGATGCCGCGTGTGCGCATGTG
This sequence comes from uncultured Terriglobus sp., assembly GCA_937859825.1. Taxonomy (GTDB): domain Bacteria; phylum Acidobacteriota; class Terriglobia; order Terriglobales; family Acidobacteriaceae; genus Terriglobus. Next base: position 2,811 of record CALMAP010000140.1, read on the forward strand.
TGCTCCGCAGCAGCGGTGAAGGTTCGCGGTATCCGGGCCAAGCTCCAGCATTTCGCCAGCCACCACGATGCGGCGTTGCGCGGGTATCGCGGCAAGTGCGTCCACCATGCTGTCGAGCGCGCGCGGGTTGGAGTTATAGCTGTCGTTGACGATGCGGGCGCCCCTGTACGTCAGTAGTTCGCCACGCTTGTCGCCTGGGTGCAACATCTTGAGGGCAGCGATGCATTCCTGCAGCGGGATGCCGTTTTCCAGACCAACTGCGATCGCCGCAAGCGCGTTATAGACATTATGTTCCCCAAGCAGTGCAATCTGCGCTGGCATCACCTGGCCGTCGGCATGCACCGTGAAACGCATGCCTTCCGCTCCGAGACCTCGCACCTCAAGGGCAACAACATCGGCTTCGCGATGCAGAGAGAAGTAGCGGGAGTGGCTCTCCCGGTCTTTGCCGAAGGTTGAGACGTGTGTGTCGTCCGCGTTCAGGAAGGCGATGCCGGTCTCCGGAAGCGACTGCACGAGTTCGTATTTGGCTGCGGCGATGCCCACTATGCCATCGGGAAAATGCTCCAGGTGCACGGGAGCCACATTCGAAACCACAGCCCAATCCGGTTCGGCAATCTTCGCGAGAGCGGTGATCTCGCCGCCATGGTTCATCCCCATCTCTATCACGGCAATGTCGTGCTCCGGCTCAAGCTTCAGCAGTTGCAAAGGCAGGCCAAAACCGTTGTTCAGATTTCCTGCGGACCTCAAAACGGAGAAGCGCGAGGCGAGCACTGCGGCGACGCACTCCTTAGTGGTCGTCTTGCCTGCGGAACCGGTGATGCCGATCACTATGCGCCCTGGAGCCTGTGCTGCCCACGTGCGGCGCACGTTGCGTGCCAGCGTCTGCATGGCGCGCAGCACGCAATCTTCACTGTCTGGCACGCGCAGCAGCCTGCACCCGTCCACTTCTGCGGGAACCACCCATCGTGTGCTCACAACCGCTGCGACTGCGCCCTTCTCCAGTGCGGCCTGCACGTAGTCGTGGCCATCCAGCCGTTCACCGGTAACCGCGAAGAACAGGTCTCCCGCGGCAAGCGTCCGCGTGTCAATGGAATAGCCGAAGACTTCGGTGGAAGAGTTGAAGTCGCCTTCAGCGTGCATCCAGTCGGCGATTTGGCCGAGTGTCAGTTTCATCTGCTCTTTACCTGTTCTGCTTCAAGTTCGCGAAGCACGGCTGCAGCAACGATCACATCGTCAAAAGGCACGGCAATACCATGCGCGGTTTGGGTCTTCTCATGACCTTTCCCGGCGATCAGGACGATGTCTTCTGCATGGGCATGTTCCAGAACCGCTCGAATGGCCGTGGCGCGGTCCAGAACGACTTCAAATGATGAAAAACCCTTGTTTTGAATACCGCCGACGATCTCGGCTGCAATCTCCGCCGGGTCTTCATCGCGTGAATTGTCGCTGGTCACAAAGACCAGATCGCTTGCCTCCGCCGCTGCCGCACCCATCTTCGGGCGCGTGCCACGGTCCCGGTTGCCACCGCATCCAAACACGGTCAGTATCCGGCCGTTGGGGGTGAGTTCACGCGCGAGTGCGATTAAATTCCGCAGTGCATCGTCGGTGTGTGCGTAGTCGACGACCACGGTGATTCCGAGGGTGTTCGCAACGGTCTGGAAACGCCCGGGTACAGGCTGCAGCGTGGCGGCGCCGCGAACGACTTCATTGAAGGCAAGCCCCCGTGCCATTGCTGCGGCCATCGCCGCAAGCAAGTTGAAAACGTTGACTCGACCGGTAAGCTGCGACGTGACGGTCGCCTGTCCAAACGGACAGGTCAGGTGAAACTGTGTTTTTCCCGCTCGAAGCTGGAGTGCTGTCGCGTGGAAGTTAGCAGGTGCATCCGCGCCGTAGGTCCATCGCACAGAGCATCCCTGCGCCGCATCCGCCATGAAGGGGTACCAGGGATCATCCCGATTCAGAATGGCAACACGCGGACTGACCGTGCCCACGCCCGCAAACCGCTTTGCCTTGGCTGCGGCGTACCCTGCCATGGTGCCGTGGTAGTCCAAGTGGTCCTGCGTCAGATTGGTGAAAATGGCCACCTCTACTGGCAGGCCATAGGTCCGTTCCTGAAAGAGCGCGTGGGCCCTCATGTCCATTACCGCTTCAGTAGCCCCCAGAT
>CALMAP010000140.1:4984-8137 GCA_937859825.1 uncultured Terriglobus sp.
TTTCAATCGTTCCAATCAGCACGGTTTTTCGTGCAGCGTGGGCGAGCAACCCTTCCATCAGGTAGGCGGTAGTGGTTTTGCCATTTGTACCGGTCACGGCGCTCAGGGCAAGTCTTCGCTCGGGATGATCGAAAACCGCGGCGCTGGCTTGTGCCAGGGCTCGCCTGCCTTGGGAGACGAGCGCAGTTGGAAACTCCGCGCTATCGAGCCACGCGAAGGTCTCTCTGGAATCGGTGAGTACCGCCGAGGCACCCGCGTTCCTTGCATTCCGAACGAAGCGGTTTCCGTCCATGGCATCTCCGCGCATCGCGACAAAGAGCGTTCCCGGACGGACACGACGGGAGTCGTAGGCCACGTCCAGCAGTTCCGGATTGGTTGCCGTGTTACTGCCGAGCGTTTCCACTTCGCTGAGCAGGTTACGCCAGTGCATGGGTCGATTGTATTTCTTTGAAGTTCTCTATAATTTCTGCCGAATCCGCGGCTACACTCGGACACTCTCATGCGATCGTCGATTCTTCGTTACTCAAAAGTCGCGGTGATCCTGTGCGCCGCAATGCTCCCCATGCTGGCCACGTCAGCACAGTCCGTGCCCCTGCTGCCGTCGGCGCCTTCCGCATTGTTCCGTTACAAGGGTGCGATAGAAGCTGTGCCGATTCCACATGAGGCCATGCTGGCAGAGACGAGCGTTACCCGTGTTCCGCCTGCCGCGCATGAGGGCAAAGTGACCAGCGAGATCGAGCGCAACACGCTCTGCGAATCAGGCGAGATTCACGGCAAGCTTTGCCGGGTAAGTTGGTTCAGGGTCCTGGGCAGTTCCTTCTTTTTTCTGGCTGCGCAGCATGGCGGCAATCTTGCCATGGACGACGATGCGCGCACGCACGTGCTGCATGCCAGTTTTTGGCAGGATTACGTGACTACGCTTCATCGCTACCGCTGGTCGCGCTGGAACGACGATGATCCTATTGGTGTGGACTACGTCGGCCATCCCATCATGGGAGCTGTTACGAATGCCGTCTACGAGCAGCATGACCCAAAGCAGCGGGCGCTCCAGTTCGAGAACTCACGCCGCTACTGGATGGGGCGTTTGCGCGCGACCACGTACAGCGCTGTCTACAGCGCACAGTGGAAGATCGGCCCGGTGAGTGAGTCTTCGATCGGCAATGTCGGGATCGGCACATACTACAGTGACAAGCTGGGCCGATACACCAACGAGACCGGCATGGTCGATTTTTTTGTGACACCCGCGGGCGGCTTGCTGTGGAACTTGGGCGAAGACTACGTCGACAAGAATCTGTTCCGGCGTGTGACGAAGAACACCCGGAACCGGTTGCTGCTCTTTGCCGCTTCACTGATGACCCCATGCAAGACCGGTGCAAACATTCTTCGTTTTCGCGCTCCGTACTACCGCGATCTGGATGCAGAAAGCGCACGGCTCGTGCGGCGCTAATTCCCATAAGTGATGTTCTTCTGCGTGGGCGCATCCAAGCTGCAATGCAGATGGTTACCGCGGCAGAAATGGCTGCTATCGATCAGCGCACCGTTACGGAGTTTGGCGTTCCCTTCGAGCAACTCATGGAGAATGCAGGCCGTGCCGTGGCCGACTTTCTTTGCCGGCAGTACCCGAAGGCCAGGCGGGTCGCCGTGCTTTGTGGAACAGGCAACAACGGCGGCGACGGTCTGGTTGCCGCCCGGCATCTCGCAATCTCGGGTCTGCAGGTAGACGTCTTTCTGGTTGGCAAAGCGGAGAAGCTGAAAGGCGCTGCCGCCTCGGCATTTGCCTCGCTGCAGGGATGCGGCACGCAGATGCAGGAGCTGGATGAGGAGAGCAGCAAGCCGCTTGACCTGACGAGAGCCGACGCCGTGGTGGACGCTGTGCTCGGAACGGGTTTTCATCCGCCTATGCGAGCGCTGGCCGCGGCGGTTCGAGATTGCCTCGCCGAGACGGCTATGCCGGTGATTGCGGTCGACCTTCCCTCCGGCTGGGACGCGGACGTGACCACACAATCTGCCGAAGGTGCCTTCCGCGCGGACGCGGTGATAACTTTTACCGCACCCAAGCGCGCGCACCTGTTCGGGCGTCTCACGCAGGACACGTTTGGCCCCGTTATCGTTGCTCCCATCGGTACCCCGGACAAAGCCATCTCCTCTGGGGAGAACATCCATTGGACGGGTGCAGACAAGCGCATCTTCGAGCAGCCAAGGCCGATGGACTCAAACAAAGGCATGTATGGCCACGTGCTGATCGTCGGTGGCAGCGCGGGCAAGCCCGGCGCGCCATCCATGGCGTCGCTTGCGGCGTTGCGCACCGGAGCAGGTCTGGTTACGGCCGCCGTGGCGCGCAGCATTCAGCAGACTGTGGCGCTCATCACTCCGGAGTTGATGACGTTGCCGCTAGAGGAGAACACCGAAGGTGGTGTGTCCGTCAGGAACGCAGAGCATGCTGCGCAGGAAAAGCTGCTGAAGCGCATCTCTGTTCTGGCGATTGGCCCGGGCCTTGGCACGGAGGGGGACACGCCCGAGTTTGTCCGCCAACTGGTCACGTCTACAACGCTTCCGGTCGTCCTGGACGCAGACGGGCTGAACGCCTTCCGAGGCAACGCAGGCCTTCTGCAGGGTCACGACAGGACGCTGGTGCTCACGCCGCATCCCGGTGAGATGGCGACGCTGCTTGGCATCAGCACAAAGGAAGTTCAGGCAGACCGGCTGAATCTCGCGCGCAAGTTTGCGACCGAACACGGACTTACGCTCGTTCTCAAGGGGTGGCGAACGCTGGTTGCCCATCCGGATGGCACTGTCGCGGTAAATACCAGCGGGAATCCGGCGATGGCGAAGGGCGGTTCGGGTGACATCCTTACCGGCATCGTGGCGGCATGCATCGCGCAAAAGCCGGAACAAGTGAAAGAAGCGGTGAACGCGGCTGTCTTTCTGCACGGTCTTGCCGCGGACATGGCAACGCTTGCGGCCGATGAGCACACGGTGCTCGCCACCGATACCGTGGCCCACCTGAGTGCCGCATTCCAGCATCGCACCCGCGATGCTTGCGGCATGGAGTGGTTGACCGGCTTTGCGCGCGAGGTGTCAAAGTGATTGAGAAACGATTGAAGTCACGCAGCGTGAATGGCACGCTGGCTTTGGGCGAAACCATTATGGAAT
>CALMAP010000141.1 GCA_937859825.1 uncultured Terriglobus sp.
CTCGAAAGGCTCACCCTCCGCCCGCTTCATCTGCCAGAAAACAGGCCTGGGAAACGTTAGCGACCAGTGGCCACCGAGATAGACGTCGGCTTCTTCCGCCGGCATGAGCAGAAAATGCTCATCCGATTGTCGGCGGCATTGCTCGTAGTACTGTTGGATCTCCCGGAAACGAAGGCCAGTCGTATCTGCCGGATGCCCGTCCCCGTGAAAGTCCATGATCATGGCGGCATCGACGCCGATGCTTTCAAGCTCAGGCTTAAACGGAGGCACCCAGTTCGAACCGTTTGCAATGGCCTGCTCGGAGAACGCGAAGTGCCAGTGCGGCGCAAAGGTGATGTACCCGGGAACATGCTGGTAGGTGTCTTGGTGGGTGTAGGCCAGCGTGCGTTCGAGTGTCTGCGTCGGTGCGCCGCTCCCGAGTAGGAAGAAGATACCCATCTCCTGCTGCGTTGAGGGTGGTGCGTTCACCCAGGGATAAATGAGGGTGTTATCGTCAGGCGGCTGTTGTATGCCGATGCCGACCTTGCCACGCCACGAGCTATACCAGGCGTATCCCATATTCGTGGTGTAGTCGCGCGCGAAGAGATATCGGTGCGGAGAAGGGAAGGCAACGATACTGCCTGTTCCTGAGCGTGCAGCCACAGCACGGTAGTGCACCGCCAGCGTGTGACGTTCGGAGCCATAGGGCGGTGTAATCGTCTGCAGTTGTGTGTTCGCATCGTAGTACACAATTTGCGACGCCATGTTTCCACCCGGCGCGCGGTCTTCCTCTGCAGTCAGAAAAATGCCGGTGTCATAGGTATACGCAACGTCAGCTTCCGAAGTAGACAGCACAGCCATTTGTTGCACGAGGCTGCTGCCTGGATAGATCACATAACGAAGGTCGCCGGAGAAGATACCCAGCTCCATGCCGTCGAACGAGACCTCGACACGGTCCCCCACGGTACGGACCGTGGCCCTGGTGGGATGAAACTGCTGGGTAAAGGTCCGGGTTCCCTCTTTTGCGGCAGGCGGTATGTCGAAGAAGGCATCCCATCCACCGGTGCGTTTGCCGGTACTGATCCGGTAGTACGGGGATGCCTTCTGCACGACAGCTTTTCCATCGGCGGTGATTGAGGTAATCAGGGGCAGCTTGCTGTCCAACGAAAATGTTGCGGACCAGTGCCGATGCGCGGCGTCCTGCCAGGTTGCCGTCAGGGCAGCGGAATTTGCCACAACCTGCACGGGGCCGGGTCGCACGCCGGTCAAGTCTGCACGAAGAATTTCTGCCGTCAACGGTTTGCATGCAAATCCGGCTGCCGCCGCAGTGCAAAGAAGAAGGCATACCCAGAAGCGACTCCGGCCGCGGGGCAATTGTGCTGATAATTCCGTCATGTCTCGACGTTCCTCAGAGGCTAAAGCCCCGCTGATCTCGGTAGATTTGCGGTACAGCTGAACAGCTCGCTAAAAGCGTACGCGTGCAGTCATCTGTGCGTTGCGGGGTGTGGTGAGTGTCGTTGTGGGTACACCGAAGAGCGTGTCTGTCGGCGACACGGACGGCACACCAAACTGGTGGCGATTGAACGCGTTCAGCAGCTCGAACTTGAGCTGCAGGTCTACGTGCTCCGCGAGCGGCGTGTTCTTGATGATGCTGACGTCTTCGTTCTTGAAGCCGTTTAGGCGGTAGTCAGGAACCACGCGGCGCAGCGTTCCAAGCTGGTAGGCACCACCATTGCGCGACGCATTGGGGTCGACAAAGGCACCGTTTACAGGATCGCGGGCCACGTTGAGGTTGAAGATGCTGTTGGTGTTCGGGTTTGCGCCCGAAGCTGGAATGTTGAAAGGCACCACGGTGCCGTTACGCGCGGCCGCACTCTTTAGACTGCTGCCGGGCCGCCGGTTGAAGCGAATGGTATTGTCCCACCCGGGAATACCCGAAGCGCCGCCGTAAGAGAAGGGCACGCCGGACTGGTACCGAAGCACGGCACCGATCTGCCAGCCACCGGCCACATAGCTGGCAAAGCCGTGATTCAAGAAGGCGCGATTCCGGCCAAACGGCAACTCCTGAATGAAGCTGGTGACGAAAACATTGGGCAGGTCCTGCGTACTGACCGACTTCTCACCTTTCAAATTGGTCGGGTCCTGGATTGCGCTAAGCGTATTGGTGTTGAGCACGATCGTGTCGGAGTTGGTGAAATTCTTGCTCCACGTGTAAGAGACCTGCAGGTTTAAGCCATTGCGAAAGCGCCGTTGCAGCGATGCAAGCAGGGCATGGTATGAGGATTGGCCGTCGTTCTGCAGGCAGCAACTGGTCTGAATTGCCTGATACTGGGGAAAAGGCCGCAGCGCCTGCGCCGTCTGCACGCCATTGCCATAAAGCGATAGAAATGTCGGAAAGGGCGATGTGACGCCGGCCGTGTTCGAGAGCAGAGTGCGATTAAGGTTGTCGCCAAGGGTAAAGGCGCTCTTTGGAATATTGTTGATATTCTCGAGATTCGACCGCAGACGATTGCCACGTTCGCCCGCATACCCCAGCGTAAAGATCAGGTCAGGGGCGAACTCCTGCTGAATTTGCAGGTTCCACTGCTGCGTCATCGCGGGTTTATTCATGTTGGGCCGGATGTAGTTGGAGGCGACGACCTGGCCCTCGAAGTAGCTCGGGTTCAGAATGGGCGGCGCGGTAAAAGCAGGGTAGCCGTTTGCCAGATTGAACGCGGCATCAAAGCCGTTCACGCTGGTGAAGCTGCTATTGGCCTTATATCCCGTATTCATCTGCGATCCGCCATCGGCATAGAAGAGCGGCGCGTACAGGATCGAGTAGCTGCCCCGCACAACAAGCTTGCCGTTTGCGGAGTTGGGTGTGTAGGCAAACCCGAGGCGGGGCGCAATATCGCCGTACCAGGGGTCGATCCACTTTGTGTTGCAGTTGCATGTGGTGCCAAAGATGAGCGCGCCATTCCTGCCGCTCATTGGGTCGACGGCGGTCTCGCTGAAGTTGGAAGTACGGTCGCGGGCCTCACGGCGCGGCAGATCCACGTCGTAACGCAAACCGAGATTCAGCGTCAGGTTTGGAATGGGCTTGTAATCGTCCTGCACGAAAAGTGCGAAATAGGACGAGAGCCACCGCGGCTGGCTCGAGTAACTCTGGATGGATCCGGAGGAAGGCGCACCGAGCAGCAAACTTGCAAAGCCGTTGCCGCTGTTTGTTGTGAATGCGGAGTTGGCCACACCGGCAGTCTGTGCACGGGCGAAGTTAAGCCGCGGCAAAGGTCCGTTGAAGGTGAGCAGTTGCTGGAAGCGGTAGTCGCCACCGAAGCGCACGTTATGATGGCCGTGCTCGATGGAAAGCGTCTCCGCGAAGCGCAAACCGTTGTCAACCGGGTCGCCGAAGTTGCCGCTGTTGAGCACCGGAATCGACTCGCCAACCGTGGTGATGGGAAACGAGGGTGAATTGAAGTTCGAAATACCCAGCAGCGCGGAGTAGTTCGTGGTGCCGCCAGCGGAGACACTGAAGTTCTTCGCGTTGGTGCGGTTTAGGCCCATCAAGAACTGGTTGACCATGTGCGCGTTGATCGACGAGGTGAAACCGAAACGCAGCAGATGCGTCACAAAGTTCTGGTTCCACTGGTTTGGATCGACCGGATCGGGCAGCGTGCGCGGGTTCTTTTGGCTGGTGTTCTGGCGCGAGGTATACATGCCGAAGAACTTGTTGTTCGTGGAGACGTTCTGGTCGATGCGGATCGTGTAGGTGGTATTGGTAATGGGATATGGCTGGTTGATGGTGTAGTTGTTGAAGACTCCGGCACCGTTGGGAGTTGGATAGTAGTTCAAGTAATTTGTGCCAACCGTGGTGATCCGGTTTGCCGGAATGACGTTTCCGGCAAATGGTGCGCGGCAGAGTACGCCATTCACGCTGCGTTCCGTTGCCGGATCGAAGATCTGACCACTGAAGACAGGCGTTCCGGTGCAGGGGTTGGTGCCGAGCGAATTGGTGGTGAGCAGCGATGAGAAATCGCCCGTGCGCATGGCTGCGGTAGGCACGGTCGAAGTCACGGGACCGCCGGTCTTCTGACGGAACTGCTCCCACGAAAAGAAGAAGAAGCTCTTCTCGTGGCCGTTATACAGATGGGGTATTACTACCGGTCCCCCAAGGCTGGTACCGTAGTCGTTCTGCTTGTCAGAGGGCTTGTGGTACAGGCCACTGCAGTTCGCAATGGCGCTGGACGTGGTGGCCGTCTGGAGGCAGCCATACTTGCGGCCGTTGTTGAAGTAGGTGTTGGCGTCCATTGCCTCGTTGCGGAAGATGTCGAAGACAGCACCGTGGTATGCATTCGTGCCCGATTTTGTGGCAAAGCTTTCCACGCCACCGGTCGTGCGGCCGAACTCCGCGGGTGGGTTGGAGGTCGTTAGCTTGAACTCCTGAATGGCTTCGACGGAAGGCGACTCTTCATCGAAAAAGGATGCATTTTCGGACCGTAGCTGGTCCAAACCATCGACAAGAATGGCGAGGCCCTGGTTCTGCGCACCGCCGATCTTGATCTGGCGAATGCCATTGTTGGTGTTCTGCGTGCCGGGTCCGATGGTGCCCGGCTGCAGAAAGACGAACGCCTCCGGCGATCGCAGTGCACCAACGCCGCCAAGAGCAAGCGGCAGTTCGATGACCTGTTTGGTAGTCACCACGCCGCCTACCTCGGATGACTCGGTCTGCAGACTTGGGGCGGACGCCTCCACGGTAACGGACTCCGAAGAACTGCCGACCTGGAGCGTGGCGTCCAGAGACGTGACCGTGTTCACCTGAACGATCACGCCCTGGTAGATGGCCGGTCGAAAGCCCGTAACGGTAATCGAGATGTCATACCGCCCAAGCGGCACTGCCGGAAAGCGGAAGGATCCCGTGTCAGACGACTCCGCTGTTGCGTTGTAACCAGTGTCGCGGTTGCGGGCAACGACCGGCGCGTGCGGTACAGCAGCACCGTTGCTGTCAAGAACATTGCCGGCGATAGTGCCCTGGTTCGACTGTGCCGAGGTGAGGACAGTCGACGACATCAGCACCAGTAACAACCAGCAGATTCGATTTGCTATTCGTTTGAAATTTGCCGCTCGCATACCATGACCCCAGAGACACAACTCGCAAAATCTGTCTGCAAAGCGCAAGCTACCGGGAGGCAGATCGAAAGCCGCTCCAAGCCTCGGTGCTTGTTCTTTTCTTAGACAGGAATGAACCTAGTGGCCGTGGATGGGGTTCGCGCAACGTTAAACCTGCTCCTAACGCTCGCAGAAACTCCCGTAAAATGGCGATATTCTCCATCCGACCAAACGTAACAGTATCTACTTCCCCCATTTATCTGACCCATTCGCATGTGCGTCGCACGAAGTACTTGATCGGAGTCGTCTGGCTTACCTGCCATGTCATTGCTTGGATCACCATCTATAATTCTCCCGACTTCAAGAGAGGCACACCCGATGAGCCAGATTGAGGAGCGGCTGGGCGAGCTTGCGAAGCTCATCAAGTCGAAACAGGACGCGGACGCTCTTTGCGACCATCTGGAGCAGGTGCTTGGAGGAGCGGCCTTCAGCACCAGCCGCCGCAGCGCGCAGTTTCTGCAATACATAGTGGAGAAAGCGATCGCGCAGGAAACCGACGCTCTCAAGGAGCGCACGATCGGTGTGGAAGTTTTTCATCGCTCACCGAATTACGACACCGGGGAAGATGCCATCGTGCGCGTCACCGCAAGTGATGTGCGGCGGCGGTTGACGCAGCATTACAGCCGCGAAGGTCTTGGGTCGGAGTTCCGGATCAGTCTGCCGCCCGGCGGGTATGTCCCTGAAGTCTTCCGCGACCTTCCTATCACCTATGCAGTACCTCTTTTTCCCAAAGCCATAGAAGATGTCCGCCCTGCTACTCTTTCAGATAAGGCGGAGATCAGTGAGCTACCCGCTCCGTCCTCGACGCCGGGTCGTTTTTCCGCACTTCGCAGGACGGTAACTCTCTGCTCGGTGGCAGTCTTCACTCTTCTGCTGGCGGGTGCGCTGTTGTGGGGCAGCCATCGCAGGACACCTCCCGGCGTGCAGCAGCCCTGGAGCTATCTGTTCGCCTCGGGTCAATCGGTGCCCGTCATTCTGGCCGACCCGGACCTGAACGAAATCCAAAAGCTGACCGGACGTTACGTCAGCCTGTCGGAATACGCGAATGGCAAGCTCAGCTGTGACACGCTTCCACCTGCTCTCGAAAGCGTGTGCCGTATTGCGCTTCGCGGCGACAAGGTCGCCTCAGTGGACGCAAATGCGCTGGCAAAACTCGCCGGGGTGGCTGCGCAGTTTCATGCGGGTGTTGAAGCGCGGGCGTCGCGCGACCTGCGTCTTCCTGACGTGCAGGGATTCAGCGACGTCATCCTTCTAGGAAGCCGTACAGCCAACCCGTGGACCGATCTCTATCGTGACAAGCTTGACTTCTTAATTGAACGCGACAGCCTTACGGGGCTGCAGGTCGTTCGGAATGTACATCCCAGGAACCGGGAGCCGTCCCTATATGTACCGACTGCCGGACCTTACGGCACCGGTGACAACTACAGTGTGATCAGCTTCGTACATTCGATCAACGGCAAAGGACACGCATTGCTTCTGGCCGGAGGCACACATGAAGGTATGGACGCGGCAGTAAATATGGTTATGAACCAGACTCGCCTCACAGAATCTCTACAACAGTGCGGTATTTCAGCAGCCGGAGACACGTTTCAAATATTGTTGAAGCTGAGGATGATGGCAGGATCTTCTCTTACAGTAGAACCACTTACATGTCATCACTTATGACCTTAAAAGAGCCTAAGTTCTATACGACTCAAGCCTTCTGGCACTAAAGGCAGACGCCAAAATCTCGCCTGTTTTTTCGCATTTCAGAATAATGTCCGATAATAGTAATTCTGTATAGCATGCGTGTAGGCGCTCGTTAGAAATGTCATGTTCCCGCCCATTAGAAGTGTCAGGTTCTAAGGATGGCGTGGACGAGGATGAGCGAGCGCGAAGTTCGGCGTGTAGAAGTTCTGAATGAGGTGCAGTCCGGCAGGCGTACGGTGCTGCTGCGGCTTCCGTGTTTGGCGTCAGCGAGCGGCAGGCGTACCGGCTGCTGGCTCGGTACCAGGAGAACGGCGGGTTCGGGCTGGTGCACAAGGCTCGGGGCCGAACTTCCAACCGAAGCCATAACCCAGGTATACGGAAGTTCGCTGTTGAGTTGATCAGGACCCACTACGCCGACTTCGGTCCCACGCTGGCCACCGAGGCGCTTGCCGAGCGCCACGCGATCCACGTAGGCCGGGAGACACTGCGGCGCTGGATGATGGCCGACGGCATGTGGCTCTCGCGCAAGCAGCGCAAGACTTTCCACCAGCCCAGGCTCAGGCGAGAGAGCTACGGGGAGTTGGTGCAGATCGACGGCAGCGAACACCGCTGGTTCGAGGACCGGGCCGAGCCCTGCACCTTGCTGGTGTTCGTGGACGACGCCACGAGCAAGCTGATGCAGTTGCGCTTCGTTCCCAGCGAGAGCACGGAGAGCTACTTCCAAGCGCTGCGCGGTTACCTGCAGAACCACGGCTACCCTGTCGCCTTCTACTCCGACAAGTACTCGGTCTTCCGGCCCGTTCTGCAGAAGACCCGAAGTTCGCAGACGAAGACGCAGTTCGCCCGTGCGCTGGGCGAGCTGAACATCGAGACCCTGTGCGCGAACTCCAGCCAGGCCAAGGGCCGTGTCGAACGCGCCAACAGAACCCTGCAGGACCGGCTGGTGAAGGAGCTACGACTCGCCGGCGTCAGCAGCATGGAAGCCGGCAACAACTTCCTGCCCGCGTTCATGCAGCGCTTCAACGAGCGCTTCTCCGTTCCGCCTGCAAGAACGCAGGACCTGCACCACAAGCTCAACGTCACACCGGACCGGCTGGACGATGTCCTCTGTCACCGTGAGCTACGCTACATAACCGAGCAGCTGGTCATCCACTACGACCGCAGACAGATCATCCTGGAACAGACCGCACTCTCCAGAGGACTTCGAGGGCAGTACGCCGAGGTCTACGAGCACACGGACCGGCAACTCGAGGTCCGCTGGAACGGACATGTGCTTGCCTACCGGCTCTTCGACAAGGACCAGCGTGTCAACGAAACCGCCATCGTCGAGAACAAGCGCTTCGGACACGTGCTCGCCATCGTCAAGGCACAGCAGGACCTCAAGCTCGCAACCAAGGTCATGACCACAGTGAGAAGACCGGCTACAAGAAGCGTCCGAGATCTCATTACGGATTGCCCGCAGCAGAGGCAGAGATTTATAAAGAGCAGGCATGATCCGCTCCGCCTTGTTGTTGCTGCTTCTGCTCGGTGCTCTTCCAGCAAGAGCCTTTGAGCCAGCATGCGGAGTCAGTTCTATGACGGAGACAACCGCGCCGACCTATCTACCGCTTGCAAGGGTCGCTCGTGTCGAATGCAACGTTATCCTGCTCGCTACTTTCGCGCAGGATGGAGCCGTTGAGAGTGTGCGCGTAGTGAGCGGGCCGGTGATGCTGCAGAGCGGTGCCGTGGACTTCGTAAAAGGGTGGAGAGCTAACCCGTACACAGGGCCGCGCACCTGCCCTGTGGTGGTTTCGTACATGTCTGAGAAGGAGAACGGCAGCCAAGTCCAGCAGGGCCGCTTAGACACACAGCACTTCGTTGTTGTTGAACAGCCACCCCCGTGCCTGTGCGACCCTCCAGGTGTGCTTGGTCGAAAACGTAAGCGCTTCGGCATCTTCTGAAAGATCGAAAATGCGCGCGGTCCGCGGCGGTGAACTGATGGAATCGCCAAACTACGGCGATTTCGCACATCCCCACCGCGCGACGACGGCTACGGTTTTAAACGGACACTTCTACTTGTCAGAAGTAGAGACAAATCAACCTGGCAACAACGACAGCTGTAAGCGCTCGTTGGACTTGGCCCCATGGCAGCCTAAGGCTGCCTCACCGCCTGCAACAGATCAAATACTTCTCACGCCGAAAGCTCGAAGCAGCGAACCTTTGCTTGAAAGCAAAACAGTTGTTGCCTATCACATACGAACCTGCCCGAGACAAATGCGCGTGTTGCCGAAGATGCAGGCAATGCGTCGTATGAACATATTCCAGCCCTGCGGTTCAGCGATCAGAACCACCGCTTCCGCTGGATACTTGTTCCACGAACCTTAGTTACCCACTTTTACATCGATGAACTGCTGCTGATCGAGCTTGGGTGTGAGCGACACAGCAAGCACATGGTTCGAGCCGTGGCCGCTGGCTATATGCCACGAACTTACCCAGCCTTCAAACGACAGGGTAATGTGCGTGTCGGAATGCGTTTCATCTTTCCAGAATTCCAACTTCATCTGCGTGATCTTGGCCTTGGTGGCCTTGTTACATAGATCGAACAGACCCTTGATCGCGTCGAACACGCTTGGGTCGGGCTGATTGTTCAGGTCAATCTGAAAGGAAATATTCGCCTCTACCGTTCCGAGTGCCGGCATGCCGGCTTGCTCGGTCGGAAGCGCCGCAATCCCGGCGTGAGCGGAATAGGCGTCCACCTTGATGCTGCCTACCGTGACTGTGACATTGCTGCGATTCTGACTCGCCATCGTCGAAACCCTGGGGAAAGTATTCCAATCATAAGACACAGCGCCTGCTGTGCGGTTGACCACGATTGTAGTCTGACCCGTATGTCTTGCCGGTGCTAGACTTTGGCGAACGCCTGTTGCGGGGCTTGCGGGGTATGGTCGTGTCAGAGTTCAGCCAGTTCAGCCCGTATGCGAATCTGCCTGGCGATCCCACGGACTGGATGTACGATCCGCCCGTGCTCTCCGCTGCCGTGGGATGGCACCAGCCGAACTACCCGGATGATGTGACGCTGGTGCAGCGTCTTGTCAACATCGCGATCGACAACGGCTACCTGGAAGCGCAGGCCGCTGTGCGTCTGGATGAAGAGGGACAGTGGGATGAAGAGCTGGACTCAGCCGTAGGTGCCATTGAGGCGCGCTACCTGTCAGGCATGGCCAGCCCGCTCGGTCAGAAAGTCCTTGCCAACGGCAGCCCGCTTTTCATGTTCCTGGTTCATCTTGCCGCCGGCAATGCCAACCTGGCTGTCCAGTATTCCCCCGTCATGTACCAGTTGGCGCGTGTCATGCTACCCGGCAGGCTGGCCGCACGGAATCTTTCGCTCTACCTTCCGAACATCCTGCAGGCCATGGCCTTCAACGGTGTTGCCGATACCGAGATGGTCCTGGTTGCCCTGGCCAGCATCCGCGCCGAGACCTCAAGTGTGGCGCCGGTTTCTGAGGGAGTTTCACGCTTTAACTCAACACCGGGCGCCATGCGCCATGCCCCGGGCACACATACGTTTGACCGGTATGACAACCGCTCAGACATCGGCAACACGGGCTTTCCCGATGGGGCCAGCTTCAAGGGCCGCGGTTTCGTGCAGCTTACCGGGAGAGAGCACTACGCTGACTATGCAAAATATTTCAACTGGCCCCTCGTAACGAAGCCGGACCTTGCCAACGATCCATGGGGCGCGGCGGCCTTGCTGGGTAAGTTCATTCGCGATCACGAGTCCAGGATTCGGAACGCTCTCCGTCGCAATGACCTGCGGGCGGCACGCCGGGCCGTCAACGGTGGCTCAAACGGCCTGACGGAGTTCATTGAGGCGATGAACGCGGGCCGTAGATTTCTCCAGCAACACATTGCCGGCGCTACCGCTGCCCGTCTCACCGCTCAGGCCGGTGCACACTGACACAGTTCATCGCAATCCAAAGGAATCCATGAAGCCTATCCTTTTGCGTTCCATCTATGGACTTCTGCTCTTCTCTGCCGTTCCAGCCTTTGCCGCCGGACCCAATCTTTGCCGTGCGCAGGAGGACCCGCTGTTTGCCTGCCAATTGCAAAGCAAGAAGTTTGTCGCCGCATGTGCCCTTTACGATCCAGCCCTCAAAGAGGGTTACCGGTCGCTGGTGTACCGCTTCGGCACTTCGGAACATATCGAGCTTTCCTTGCCGGAGGACCCCAACCAGTTCCGGCGCTCGACCTACATCGATGAGGCGACGACCTCAGAGCCGATCGAAGACGATGAGTATCTCCGCTTTGTCAATGGCCGCTTCAGCTATGTCCTCTATACCGGCCTTGGCAAGGGCTTCGACCTGAAAGGCCTCGCCGTCTTCCGTGACAACCAGCTCGTCAGCAAGGCAAGTTGCGAGCCCAACACTCTTGAACACAACATGAGCAGGAACGACCTTCTTGCACTCGGTGTGCAGTCAGAGATAGACAGCCAACACGCGCTTCGCTTTTGGAGTCAACTGTTGCCCAGGAACTCGTCTGTACTGACACAGAAGCCACCCGGTGACTTGCGTTACCGGACTACTCCGGCCCACGCCCGGTAGCAGCACAGGGATCGAGGTAATGGAGTGGGAGCTCATACGACTTTAATTTTAAATGTGGTGATTCTTTTCGGAGGTGTCATCCTGAACGGAGCGAAGGATCTGCTTTCTGCCTGGAGCACCAATGCAGCCGTAAGCAAGAAGCAGATCCTTCGTCGCTACGCTCCTCAAGATGACACTACACCTGGATGTAAATGGCTCAGGCTGTTTTCCTCCAGGTGTAGATACACTCCTTGGATCACGCCTTTGCGCTTGGTGATCGGCTACCGGGACCTAAGCCTTCGGTCTAGACTGGTATGTTACGGGCCTTTGGCCCTGAGTTATAACTAACGGTAAAACGGTCTAAGCGGTTGGTCTGAAAGTGTAGAGGCGCTACGAAGAAAAGCAGATCCTTCACTCCGTTCAGGAGTGACACTTCTCAAAGGACAGGCACTATATCTTTGCCTAAACCCCTCTAATCGATCTGGATGACGATGCAGGTGGCGTTGTCGTGACCGCCAGCCTCGTTGGCAGCATCGACCAGGTAGCGGCAGGCCTCGTCGGAACTTGTTGCATCCTGAAGGAGCGCGAGCATCTCAGCATTCGTCAGAGCTTTGCATACGCCGTCGGTCGCCAGCAGAAAGCAGTCTCCCAACTGCACCTGTACCAGGGTCACGGTGGGGATGACCATGTCGGAAGCACCGATCGCCTGGGTCAGCACGCTATCCCAATGCGCCATTTCTTCCGGTGGAATGGTGCGGCCCTCGCGCAGCATCTTGCTCAGTTGGGAATGGTCGTCGGTAAGCCGGTGCAGGCAGTGCTGGCGCAACAAGTAGGCGCGGCTGTCGCCGACATGCGCGATCCACATGCGAGTCCCGTCGAAGTACGCCGCAACGATGGTTGTGGCCATGCCTTTGTACAGGGGATCTTTGTGCGACGCTTGAAAGATGGTTCGATTGGCTGCCTGAATGGCACGCTGCAGTTCCGCAGCGACGGCGTTCGCGTCTGGAACGTCGTTGGGAAAACGGCTCAGAATACAGTCCACCGCAGACCTGCTGGCGACCTCGCCCGCCTGCGCGCCACCCACACCGTCGCACACCACGAAGAGGCTTCGCTCCATGTCAAAACCGAAGCTGTCTTCATTGGTTCGGCGACGGCGGCCGACATCGCTCGATGCGGATGCGCGGATGCGTATGTCCATGCGGAGCGCTCCGTTCAGCCCTTCTTCGGGTTACGTGCATAGCCGAAACGCAGTTCGACCGTCTCTGCCAGTTTGATACGGCTACCTTTACGCAGCAACTCGGGACTGCCGGGCTTCAGGCGTTCTCCGTTGAGCCGGGTTCCATTGGAACTGTTTAGGTCCTGCAGGTATAACTGCCCGTTGCGCTTGAGGATTTCACAATGAAAACGCGAAATCGCATGTTCCACGTCGCGCACGACGATATCGTTTTTCTGGCCACCGTCCTGCGGCACGGCACCAATGCGGGTTTGATCCTTTTCAATGGGGTAGATTCTGCCGGTGTCCAGACCGCTGGTCACTTCCAGAGCCGGGTTTTTCTGCTGCCTGCGGCGGCGCAGCCAGAGGGCCAGGGTACTCAGCAACGCCAGCAGACCCACACCGCCGCCAAGAAAGAACAGGCGCGAACGCAGCGACTGGGCATTGCCAATGCGCATGCGCAGCTCACGCACCAGGGGGTTGCCGGGCGAAAGCCGCTCTGCCACCGAGAGTGCGTTGCTGGCTTCGGAAAGGTGGCCGCCAAGGAAGGCACCCTGCGCCGTGACTAGGGCCGCGTTGGTCTGCTGGTCGCGGCTCTGTGCATCCTGCTGCCTGGAAGCGGTTTGGGCAGCGGCGCTCTGCTGCTGCTGCAATCTTGCCTGGGCTTCCTTGTAGCCCTGCATCGCGTTTGGATTGGCCGGATCCAACTGAATCACTTGGCCGTAGAGGTTTTCCTGCTGCTGCGCATCGGTGGAGGCGAGCGCCTGGCTCATGAGCGAGGCGACGTGCTGCTTGTTGGCCTGCTCCGTTGCGTCTTTCTGCGCGGTCTGCTGTTGCTGTCGCAGAAGGACCGTTTCCGCGGGGGAAGTCCCCGCCGGAACCGGTGTTACCGCACTTGCGGTGGGCGCTGCCGGCGCAGGCGGTGGAGGAGTTGCCCGCGCAAGTACGCCGTAGGGCTTCTGGAACGAGGTCGCACCGATGTGCGAAACGTCTACCTGTCCGTTGCCACCCGGAAGCACGAGCGAAAGAACGCCTGCCTGCATACGTGCGCCCTGGCCCGCGTTGCCGCTTTCTGGCCGGGAGTCGTTGGACACGCTGACCAGGTTGCCGCCAACCCAAACGGCGATGGTACGGCCACCGATCACGATGGTCTCCTCAACCGGCGTATTGGTCCGGCTAAGCGGGCTCTTGGTTAGGCCCTGTACGGAGCCCGCGAAGGCACCGATGCCTGCCGGGTATCCGCCGGCAATCTGGCCCGCCGTGTTGCGCAGGTTGAGCGCCGTGAACTGGTCCGACTTGGTGTCACCATGGTAGGCGGCCGTGATCTGGATCACCCCGTCTTCCAGTTGGGTCGAGTTCTCCAACGCACCCGGCCCGGCTTCCCCATGGATACTGCCGCCGCGCACGGTCCACTTGGCTTCATGCGGCTTGTCGCTGCCGCCGCCTATTCCAAACGTCAGCACCTTGGTGGCGGAATGCCCGAGGCCGCCCTTTGATTCAGGCGCGCGCGCAACGGATTTCCAGCCGCCCAGGTCGGTGCCATTGAAGAGCGTGGTCGTGTTCAGCGGCATGAGCCGGACGCCCCGCACCTGCAACTGCCCGGTCATGGTCGCCTGAAAGCCGAGAAAGCCCGCGCGCGTGCCCAGGCCCGATGCGGTGCTGGCCGGCTGGCCGTCGACACGCACGGAGACCTGCCCATGCGAGGCTTCGACCTGCATGCGGTGCCAGCCCGCAGAGATCGTTTTGAACGAGGAGTGCGAAAGGTCTGCAATGCCGCCGACGCCCTCCTTAGTGTTGCTGATGTCAAGCGGGATGGTGATGCCGCCGCTGTTTTCGTGCGTGGCCCACAGCCGCAGGGCGGCACCCACAGGTGCGGATTCGTTGTACTCGAACTGCAGGTTGAAGTCGCCGAAGGGCACAGCGGTGAGCAGGTTGCGTTCGCCAACGGCATTGCTGGTCAGAACGCCGCCGCCAGCGACCCAAGTGCCGTGTGCATTCCAACCCAGGGTGGACGTGCCATTGAACAGGTTGAGTGCGACCTGGCCCGTGCCGGTGGCGGAACCTGCGGCAAGCAGTACTGCCGCAGAAAGCATGCGGCCCAGGCGGTGTGTGCGTGCCAGGTTCATCGAACCACCTCCTCGGCGGCGATCATGTCTGCCGCATCCGTTGCGGTGACGTCCAGTGCTTCGGGTTCGTGCAGGTTAAAGATCAGCTCCTGCGGCGCGGGATCCGCGGACGCTTCTGCGTTGTCCTTCGCTGGAGGCGCCTGGGCGGGGGTAGCATCGATTTCGATCGTGCATCCCGGCACAACATCACCACCCAGCAACAGTTCGGCGAGAGGGGAAAGCACCTCCCGCTGCATGACACGGCCCGCCGGGCGCGCGCCGTACTCCGGATCGTAAGAAAGCCGCGCCAGGAGATCGACGGCCGTGGCTGTTACTTCCAGTGTCACCTCGCGATCGTCCTGCAGCTTACGATTCAGGCTCTTGAACTGTGCCTGCACGATGCGTTCCAGTTCCGGCATGCCCAGAGGATGGAACGGGATCACCTGGCCGATGCGGTTGTAGAGTTCGGGCCGAAGATTGGCGCGGACGGCATCGAGGATGATCGATTCGCGCAGGGCATTGTCTTCCCCGGCGGCCTGCGATTCCCGCACGCCCAGGTTCGAGGTGAACAGCACAACAGTGTTGGTGAAGTCGCAAAAACGACCCTTTGCGTCTGTCAGACGGCCCTCATCCAGCACACCCAGCAGCAGGTCGAGGATTGCGGGATGCCCCTTTTCCACCTCATCGAACAGCACGATGGAGTACGGCGCGCGACGTACCTGCTCGGTCAGGAAGCCACCCTCATCGGAACCGACGAGGCCGGGGCGGGAGCCGATCAGGCCGGCTGCCGATGCCGCATCCTTGTACTCGCCCATGTCGATGCGGATCGATGCGGACTCGTCGTCGAACAGCGCCTCGGCGAGGGCCTTGGCCAGCTCTGTCTTGCCGACGCCCGTTGGACCGACGAAGAGGAACGATGCAGGCGACCGTTTGAGCTGCAGGTCCGTGCGCATGCGGCGCGCAGCTTCGGCGACCGCGTGGATCGCCTCCGGCTGGCCGTAGACGCGCTCACCCAGATGCCCCTCCAGCCCCAAAAGGCGTTCCCGCTCGCTTTCGAGCATGCGTGATGCCGGCACACCCGACCGCTCCGCGATGACCTCGGCGATGTGTTCCGGCAGAACGCGGTCCGCAACGACCGCATTGCCGCCGGCGTTCTCGCGATGCTGTGCAAGCGCTGCCTGCAGAGCCTCGCGCTGCGTTTGCAGGTGCTGCAGCGACCCATAGCGAATCTCTGCCGCGCTGGCTACATCGCCCCCGCCCTCGGCCGCGGCCAGCAGACGGGTCTGTTCTTCCATGGCCTGCGCAGTCCGCTGCAAGTCTGCACGCACGTTGCGCTGCCTTTCCCAGGAGTCTGCATCCGCGGCAACCCGCGGTTCGATGTCGGCGATCTCGATCTCCAGAGCGCCTACCTGCTTGGTCTGTGCGGACGTCAGTTTCGGCAACGACCGCAACGTCTCCAGTTCAGCGCGGCGTCGCGTCAGCAGGCGTTCCTGCTGGTCCAGCGCTGTTGGCCGTGACTCAAGCTGCATGCGCAGCCGCGCGGTTGCCGCATCGATAACGTCAATGGCTTTGTCCGGCAAGAACCGGTCGCGCATGTAGCGGCGTGAAAGTTTGATGGCCGCCTGCAACGCCTCGTCCGATAGTTCTACACCGTGGAATGCGGCGTAGCGTTCCTTGATGCCACGCAGGATGTACAACATGGATTCATCACTCGGCTCGCCCACCTGCACCCGTTCAAAGCGGCGCGCGAGTGCGCCATCCTTCTCGATGCGTTCGCGGTACTCATCGAAGGTCGTTGCCCCCACACAGCGAAGCTCCCCGCGCGCCAGTGCCGGTTTGAGGATGTTTGCGGCATCCATGCCGCCCTCGGTTCCTCCCGCGCCGACAAGTTGATGAATCTCGTCAAGAAAGAGAATGATCTCGCCCTTGCGCAGGCGCACTTCGTCCACCACGGCTTTCAAGCGTTCTTCAAATTCGCCACGGTACTTCGCGCCAGCCACCAGACCCATCAAATCCAGCGCAATGACCCGGCAGCGCTTCATGCTCTCAGGCACATCCTGCGCGGCAATGCGCTGGGCCAGACCCTCGACGACGGCGGTTTTCCCCGTACCTGGGTCGCCTACCAACACCGGGTTCGACTTGGTCTTCCGAAGTAACGTCTGGATGAGCTGTCGCACCTCTTCATCGCGTCCGACCACCGGCATCAACTCGCCGGCTGTTGCGGCGGCGGTCAGATCGCGGCCAAAGCGCTCCAGCATCTTTGCACCGGCTTCAAGGTCGGCTCCCGCAGCTTTGGCTGCAGCCGGAGCCGCTGCTGCCGCGGACTCCGTCCTGGCTTGTGCCTCGGCGGCAGGCTGCTCGATATCGGCAACGGTAAAGCCGGCTTTGCGAAAGTCATTGCGTAGCTCGTGTGTACTGCTGCCGATCGTCATCGCCGCTTCCAAGACGTCCACCGGCTCTGCGGACTGCCGCCCGTGCTTGCCTGCAACCTCAAATGCCGCACCCAGCAGCGACCGCAAAGCCTGGGATGCCAGAGGCCGTCGACCGTCTTCCAGCCGCTGTGCTGACAGGGTGTCCGCCCGCCGCGACAGCGTGTCCAGCAGGGGCGGAAAGACTACACCTTTCGCCTCCATCTGCGGACGCAGCGAGCTTCCCTCGCCATCCAGCAGCAGCAGCAGGAGGTGTTCCGGCTGGATCAGCGCCTGTTTTCGGCCCTCTGCCAGCAGCCGCGCACCGGCAAGCGCCGATTCCATCTCATCTGAAAGCCTGCTCAGGTCCAAAGCCATGGTTTGTCCTTCCTATTCCAGCCGCCGGCGGCGCGGCCGGTTCGGGTCATTGTTGTCGGCCGGTGTGGAAGGGCTTTCCCGCGGCATCCAGGGCGGCTGGACCGGAGCTGCCGGTGATGGGGGTGCATCTTTGAAGCGGTCGCTCGGCGCAGGGTTGAACCGGTCACCGGGCAGCGGGTCTCCGCGATAGATCGGTTCCGTGGTCACGACACGAGCAGGTTGAGCGTACGCCGCTTCGCGCCCGTTCGCCGAAGCTGCGGCGGGCGCAGCTTCGGCCGGCCTTTCCGTCTCCCGCTCGATGCCGCGCGCTTCCGGCGTCTCCTGCCGGCTGGCATAGAAGCGGTGCCGCATGAACAGCAGGGCTGTCCGCACCCCGTGGTACGCAGGAATGGTTACCCGTAAATCTGTAATGGTGGGCACATCGGGCGCATCGAAATCCATTTCGATGTTGTACTGCGCGTCCAACTTCACATTTCCTGTAAGGATCATGCTCTCCCGCCGAAAGCCAGAACCCTCGTTCAAGCGGATCTCCGCGCCGATTGACGTTCCCTTCAACCACGGCGACGTCCGGTCGCCGACTAGAATCAGGCGGTAGCGGTCACGCCCTTCCAGCCGCAGGTTGGAAAAGAAGATCGTCATCTCATCGGCCACGCCCTGCACGCGCGCCGCACGCGCAGACAGCTTATACAGCGCCCTGCCGCCGCGGTCAAAGACAAAATTCGTACTCTCCAGCGAGGCGCTCTTGCGGAAGTCGATGTACTTGCCTTCCAGCGCGCGCTCCAGCTTCTCGAGCCCCGCCAGCGACTGCAGTGCCTTGCGGACCTCAAGGCCGAGGTCTTCGTCCAGTTGTAGCGTGCGGCCAAGCTGCAGGGTGTGCTTCTGCAGTTCAATCAGACCCAGCAACTCGCTTTCACCGGTCTCGCGCAGCGTGTCGTAGTACTGCTGCATGCCCTCTGCCAGGTCGAAGTAGATGGCGGCAGAGTGCAGCATGCGCCGCACCCGGCCGAAAAACTGCTCCGGTCGCTGCGTCCGGTCCAGCAAGGCATAGGCCGTGCTCTGCAGTTCCAGCACCATGCGCTCGGCAAACGTCATGCTGTCGCGGTCGACTTCGGTTTCCAGCCCGCGCTCGGTGAAGATCAGCATGAACTCACGCATCGCGCGATGCAGCTCCGCGTAGCCGGAGGCGAGACGGTTCGTCAGGTCGAGGATGCGCCGCGTTCCCGCCATCAGCTCCGAATGTGCGGCCACGGAGAGGCATGGCGGAATGAACGCCGCGTCTGCCTCGAACGACATGCCCGTCGCGGGCCGCCGCACCCGTCCAACGGCGATGCTCTGTGCCCGCTCTGCCGCGGTCACATGCAGTTGCACGCGATAGTTGCTCACGCGCTCGGTGCGCATCTGCGGGTTGAAGCTGTCTTCCACGCCGCTGGTCTTGATCTTGGTCGAGGTGTCCGCTACAACATACACCACCGACTCCGCCACGCCTGCGAGCTCGGCTTTCGGGAATCGCGCGGAGATCAATCCTGCCGATTCCACATCCACAATCAGCCCGGCCGGTGTCACACCGCGTGCCCTTGCGACAGAGACATCCAGATACTCCGACGTCTCATTCAGCGACACCTCAGGATCGAAACGGACAGTACCCAGGTCGCTTTCCGGCAGGCGCACGCCGCCCCCGACAAGGCCGCTGCCGCTCATAAGGTAACGCGTACCCCACGCATGCAGCGATTCAAGATAAAGCTCCTGGCGCAGAAAATGGTCAGGCGTCAGAAGCATGCCATGCTCCCAGTTCACCGACCGCAAGGACAGTTCATTCCGCAGATCAGGCCGCGGCTCATTCATATAGTTGCTCCAGCATGATGCAGATCAAAGTCGGGCGTTGCGTCGTGTAACGTAGCGGAAAGTTCATCGCCCATGTAGGTGTTTACGCCGAGCCGGCTGTTGCTCTCGCGCATACCCAGACGAGGTGCGCGGGTCTGGTCAAGCACGACCCAGCGCACAGTGAAATCGGTCGATGCCGGGAGGACCATTTCCATCGTCTGGCGCAGCAGCGCCGGCCCGGCCTTTGTCTCGGTAAAGTACTCGTACGTTGCCAGCGGTACCGGTCCAAGCTCAATTTCCAGGGTGGCCAGGTTTTCTACTGCATCGCCCACCAGCATATCGACGCCAAGCCGCGAGGCGCGGCTGCCCAGCATGGAAAGCGAGGTGTCCGGCAGGGTCGTCCACTGCGGCAGGTAGCGGAACTGCTGCACCG
Source organism: uncultured Terriglobus sp. (assembly GCA_937859825.1). Taxonomy (GTDB): domain Bacteria; phylum Acidobacteriota; class Terriglobia; order Terriglobales; family Acidobacteriaceae; genus Terriglobus. The sequence goes on from CALMAP010000141.1 coordinate 19,731, forward strand.
GCAGACCAAGCCGCGTCTCCAGCACAACCGCCACACCGTCCTGCGAGCAGGAATACCGTGCCAGCCCTGCCACCAGCGTGGCGAGCCGGTACCATAGCGATTGGGGCCAGCGGGCGAGATCCACGCCGAACAGGGTCAACCAGCGGGCGCATGCATTCAGGTCGTCTGGCGCAATGCGGAACAGGGGCGCGCCCTCGTGAAACCAGTGCGCGAGCTTCTCCAGCGGGTCGTCCAGGCCTTCCAGCACCTCGCGTGTGCCGGCATGCGTTTCGCCGCCGGAGTCCCACATGCCTACCGGCAGGGCATGGGTAAAGCCAAGTCCTGCGATGTGCAAACGTACGTGCGTGTCTGGAGGCAGAGGGGTCCCGGGTGCCGGGTCCTGCCGCACCACGGTTCCTGCCTCTGCCGCCTCACGACCTGAGCGCAGCACCGAGATGCGGTGGGACGGCACACCGATCGCCGCCAGCGTCGCAAGCGCGGAGTGGATCGAATGCCGATGCGACTGGGTTCCCATGGACAACGCAGGCATGCGCGCGTACTCGGCACGTCGCGTCGGCGCGCCCCCGCCCGGAACCTCCGTCAGGCGTTCCATGTAAACTCCACGGCCAGTTCCAGCCCCTGCACCAGGCGTGACTGCAAGGAAACCTCAATCTGCGATTTGAGTGCCGGCAATTCGATCTCGGGATTGGTAAACCCACCCGCATCAAGCGTCAGATCAAGCGATTCCACCCGCCGCAGTGCCCCGTCCTGACGCTTCACGCCACTCTTGGAACTCGCCTTTACGATGCGGCGATCAATCGCCAGGGCTGCCGTCTCCAGGTCCTGGCGCGTGACGATCCGGCCCCGTGTCAGCAGCGCGTCGGCAAACCGCCGCTCTTCCTTGGCGACCTCCTCGCCGTCTGACCCGCCGGAGGCTGCGGTGAGCGGTGCAACGCGTACCCCTGTGAGTGAAGCCGCGTTGGCGAAGCCGGAGATCTCTCCCGGACCCACGCGGTTCCCCAACTCGCCATTCGTGAGCCAAAGCCGCACATTGGCCGCGGTATGTTGCCGGCCGTCGGCGTGACTGCCTGGAAAAAACGTCAGTCGCTGGTTTCGTAGTTCATAGCGGCCAGCCGCGGCGTTTGCCCCGGCCTGCGTCCCAGCTTCGTACGGGTCGTTTTCCGTGCTCATCACGGTGAGCGGTGCGACCAGCAGTTCCGGCGTCCCGCTGCTCTTCGTCACCGGGATAGAAATACCGTCGCGCGCAAACTCAATGGTCTGATTGCGTGCGAATACATTGGACACCGTCATGGTGTGCAGCTTGATGCCGTTGATCGCGTGGTGCAAGGCAGGAATGCCGGGTGGCATGGGAATTTTGATCCAAAGCCGAGGTTCGGCCAGCACCGATTCTGCATCGCGATTCAGAAGCCGCGTCATCACCGGCTCCAGCAACCTGGGCACGCGGCACAGAAATGGATCGCCAGCGTGCATCGGTGGAAACACAAACTGCCGCCCCGCGTAGAAACCGTCTGGAATGGACGGCAGCGGCGCATCCAGCATGCTTGTGCTTTCGTTGCCGCCCATCTGGAACTCAAGCTGGTACACACCCACATTGCTACGCTTTGGCCGCAGGAGGCCTTCCCCGCCAAGCTCGCCTGCCGTGCCAAACATCCACCACGGTTCATGGCTCAGCGCGTGCTGCACGGGGTAGCTGCCCGGTCCCAGCTCAAAGAAAATCCCATGCCGGTTCAACAGTGGCGGTGACAGATTTTCAACGGCCAGAAAGAGGGCGGGCTGCGGTCCCAGCGCTACCGACACTGGGTCCAGCGAGGGCCGCATCGCCGTAATGGCGTCGCTCATCTCCACACCGCTCATCAGCCGCACGGCCTGGTCCTGGTAGGCCAGGGCAAAGCCTACCCGCGCCTGCGAGATCTCACAGGTCGCGTCCAGGCTGAACAGCAGCCGCTCCCCGGTGGATGCCGTGGCGTTTAGCTCCGTTCCGGCACGTAGCACGCGGGGCTCACGCAGGTCATTCAGCAATCGCACGGCTGCCTGTGCCGGCGTGGCAAGGTACTGTTGCACCTGGAGACCGGCCATGAGTTCATGCAGCATGGACTGCCGCAGGCGGTCGGTATCGCTGTATACCTGATCGATCTGCTGGGCGACCGTTCGAAACAGGACCGCCAGCATGGGATCGGTCGTATCGGAACTGATCCCGAAGTCCTTGACGCGCCGACGGAAATCGTCGCGCAGCTTGCGATCGATCTCCAGCACGTTGGGTGTGTGCGCACTCATCGTTCCTGCCCCGTGCCGGTCGTCACGCCAGGACGTATCGACATATCGATATTGCTGGTGTGCAGAATGCTTGAAGGTTCTTGAAAGGGCACGGCCTTAGCCTTGCCGCAAATTCGAGTTCCCAAGGAAATGCGCGATCCATGGAATCCGGGAGGAGTGTGCCTTTTCTCTGCGCGGTCCTGTGCTGCAGATGGCTGGCTGCAGAGTGGCCCACTGCAAAAGTTTCTCTCTGCGCGGAGGGGAGAGACCTGGTGCCGGATCATACCTTGATTGCGCATGTTTGCCCCCCCGCCTCGGTACGGCACGGCTGAAGCCGTGCCCTTTCAACGCACACCGGAATATGGAGAGACACCCTAGTACCCCTGCACCACTGAGGTGGTGATCAACTCTGCGGTTTCAGCATGCTGGAGCGTGATGGAGTAGGTGTCGGTCTCGCGGTTGGCGCTCAACTCCCGCACCACCGCGGTCACGGTGTACTCCGTCATGCCGAGTTCGCGAAAGGTGTTGTTGATGCGATCGGCAGCAAGCCTGGCGAGGTCCGCACGCTGGCGGCCGTTCTCAAACAGATCGCGCAAACCGAACTTCGGACATGCCTGCCATGAACCCTGCGGCGTGCGTGCCATGACATCCAGAAGCGCCAGCAACGAACGTGTGCCATCCTCGCGGCGCAGCAGGCCGTTTTCCTGCAGACGAAGAGGAATCGCAAGGGACTGCATCGGAAACTCCGTGGCGGTAAGACAAGACCGAAGCCACTGGCTCCGGTCTTGTCTCTGGATGAGGCAGTCGCCTAGTTGCTGAGACTGATGTCGCTGAAGTTCTGCTGGTTGAGTTCCGGCTCCAGATCGAGCACCAGGATGTGGTTCACGCCGGCGTGATCCTCGTCTGCCAACTGTGCATCACTCTGGTACGGATTGAGCGTGTGAAAGCCGCTAATCCAGCCATTGAAGTTATAGGACGCAAGGGCGTCCTGGTGCGAGTCATCTTTCCAGAACTCGAGCTTGATGGCCTTGACTTTGTCGCGAGTCACCACATTCGACATGTTGAACAGGCTGCTCATCGTGGAAAACGGGATGTTCTGGTCGTCGTGGAAATCGACGTACAC
>CALMAP010000142.1:0-410 GCA_937859825.1 uncultured Terriglobus sp.
TCTTCGATGTGCTGCGCGCCGCGCCGCCTTCGTCAATCGCGTTCGCCGTGCTCTGGGGAGCGCTGTGGGGCGTGGGTGGACTCACTTTCGGGCTTTCGGTCCGCTATCTCGGCATCGCGCTTGGCTATGCGATCTCGCTCGGGTTATGCACGGCATTTGGCACGCTGATTCCGCCGATCTACACGGGCGAGATCCACGCCATCCTGCATGAGCGCTCAGGACAGGTCATTCTGGCCGGTGTCGCCATCTGCCTGCTTGCCGTTGCGGTCAATGGAGTCGCGGGCTACTCGAAGGAAAACGAGGTCACACCGGGCGAGCTGATCGAGGCAGGCGAGCGCGAGTTCTCGCTCGGTAAAGGCCTCGGCATCGCCCTCGTTGTGGGGCAACGCGCCCGGACGCATCGTTTCGGC
>CALMAP010000142.1:420-3172 GCA_937859825.1 uncultured Terriglobus sp.
ACTTGTGGTTGTCCTTTGGGGCGGCTTTGCAACCAACTTCGTCTGGTCGCTGGTGCTGATTCTGCGGAACCGCTCCGGCGGGCAGTTCGCGGGTGAGCCGGGTGTGAACCCAATGCGCGCCTCGCATGAAACAGGCGCAACGCTGCAGGACTTCGATCCACGGGAGAACCCGCTCATCTTCGCGCAGCGCATCGCACCCTCGGTGCTGCTGAAGAACTACTTTTTCGCGGCGCTCGCGGGCGTTGTCTGGTACTTCCAGTTCTTCTTCTACTCGCTCGGCCAGACCAAGATGGGCAAATACGACTTCAGTTCGTGGACGCTGCACATGGCATCCATCATCATCTTCGCAACCCTGTGGGGACTCGCGCTCAAGGAATGGAAGGGCACCAGCCTGCGCACCAAGTCACTGGTTACACTTGGCCTCACGCTGCTCATCGGCTCCACGCTGGTCGTCGGCTACGGCAACTACCTAAAGGCCGCGGGAGACACAGCTGCAGCCCTTGTACAACGCTGAATTCGCAACGGCTTCCGTGCGATATCGCAACTTGCGATAGTTAACTGGCTGTCCTGGGTTACAGCGTCTGCAGGAAATTGTGAAACCGGTCGTTCTCCCGGAATCTGTCCGCCTTCTCGCGCTCACCTCGGGCACAGCATGAATCTGGATGTTGCCGGTAACGTGCGATGCAGACATCATTGGCATAGATGCGATAGCGCTGCGCGATCTTTGCATGAAATGCCTGGTCGTCGTACAGACCACGAAAGTCGTCACAGAACCCTGAGACAGCCCGTGCAGCCGCAGTGCGCACCAGCACCGTGCAGATGCATGGCACCATCGACTCGTTCTCAAAAAACCACTGCAGCAGCACGCCAGGTGCAAGCAGGCCGGCGCGCTCGCCCGCAGGCACCAGGGGAGGCAGATAATTTCGTCCCCACCATGCACGGCCGGCCGCCGCCTCGTTAAAGGGTCTGTCGAAGTGCACCCAGCGCTCCGCACCGGCGTACACCATCGCCACTTCAGGTAGCGCGTCCAGCAGGCAACACTGAGTCTCAAGGTGATGGGGCAGAAAGACGTCGTCGGAATCCAGGAAAGCGCAGTACGAGGCTGCGGCATGGGCGAGCGCCAGGTTACGGGAGCAACTAATCCCGCGGTTCCGTCCGCCTTCGTGCTGCAGAACGCGAATGCACTGCGGGAAGCGGAAAGCATAGCTTTGGGCAATCTGAAGACTGCCATCGGTTGAGCCGTCATCCACGAGGATCAGTTCCCACGTGCGGGTGGTCTGTTGCGTCAGCACACTCTCGATGGCTTCGGGAAGGTACCGGCCGGTGTTGTAGACCGTCATCAGGACTGAGACGTCAGGAATGCGGTTCCGGCACACTGCGCCAGTGGAAGGCCATTCCAACAGCATGCTCATCGCAGGCGGCCCTCGGCCTGGGCCAGCATACCCAGCATCTCATCGCGCACATAGAAGCACTCCACACCGCCATGCTGCTGCGCATCGCTCTCCATCTCGTCGGCAACTTCCGGTGCAATCTGTGAGGGATAGCACATCGCGAACATCCGCTTGGTTCCCGCAGCCTGCGCAATGCGGCTGCTCCATCGGCGCAAGTGCATGCGAGCAACGGCGGAGGCTCGGCTTTGGCGCTCCTGCGATGCCATGCGGGCGGCATATGGCTGTTCTTCATAGAAGCCCACCTGGCCGGCGAAAGTGCGAAGTGCGGCGTGATGAACAAGCTGGTGGTCCATGTGGCCCCCAAGCGCCATCGGTGCCAGCACGGCGTCGGCCTGCGGCAGCAACGCCATGGCCGCGCAAAGCGACTGCACTTCCGCTTCCTCGCAGATGCTCTCTCCCAGGACGGATTCTGCGGGGATCGCGCGCCGAAGCGGGGCGTCGCTCCAGCCAAGATCGATCTCGTGGATGGCACCCATGCTGATACCGGCGAAAGAAGTGAGGCATTCGAGAAAACGGTGGTCTTCCCGCGCCCGCTCTTGGGTCACCTGCAAGGGCCAGTCCTCATGTTCTGGTTTGAGATAGGGGGCGTAATCACTCACCGTGCAAACATTCACAAGGGTAAGCCTCGCGCCGGACTGCAGCAGCGTTGCCGCCAGCAGGCCACAAGAAAATGCCGCATCATCACGATGTGGCGATAGTAGAAGAACGTGCATTGTGCCTGAAACTTACCCTGAACTACCCGCATACGATGCATTGTGCCCAGCAGACAGGTTCGATCAGTCCTTTCGAGAACATCACAGTTTTTGTAAACAGAAAGCGAACTCAGGAATGCGTTTACCAGGTGAAATCCGGCTTTTGCTTTGTCGCAAAGCAGGATTACGCTTGCATCTCACAGCAGGTTACGACAGAACTGTTGCGCATACGCCGCTCTTAAGGGCTGCTGTAAAGGAAAAAGGTTGGCAAGCTCTGCCACATCCGATGGGGACGCAGGTTCCTTTCGCACAGAATTGCGGGCGGCAACACGGCTCGGCACACCTCTTGCTCTGGGTGAGTTGGGGTGGATGTCCACCTACATTGTGGATGCGCTGATGATCGGCAGGCTGCCGCACTCCGCACTCTCGATTGCCGCGTCGTCTTTGGGCAACACCATTTATTATGCGATCGCCTTCTTTGCAATTTATCTGTTGAATGGGCTTGAGACGTATGTGGCCCAGGCGATAGGGCGCGACGACCGGTGGGAGTGCGTGCGACTGCTGCTGCAGTCTTTGTGGATTGTCCTGATCGGCACACCGCTCGTGATG
>CALMAP010000142.1:3182-3470 GCA_937859825.1 uncultured Terriglobus sp.
CCGCCCCCCGCGCGGCTGGGCCCACCCCCTCGGGCCCGCCACACGCCGGCCCCGCTTCGGCACTGCCCCCGAACTCTATGCGGAGACACGCCGCTACCTGTTGCCTCTGGTATGGTCTACCGCGCCATTGATGCTGTACATGGCGCTGCGGCGCTTTCTCGCCTCGATCAATCGCGTGTCGCTGATTTCGGTCTCACTCATCACAGCCGGCATCGTGAACTGGTTTTGCGACTGGCTTCTTCTTTTCGGGCACCGCCACATTGCAGCGATGGGCATAGCGGGGTCTTG
>CALMAP010000143.1 GCA_937859825.1 uncultured Terriglobus sp.
AGGTGCAGCACGGCTTCGCGCATGGTCTTGCTGGGAATGGTGCCGGTGTTGATGCAGGCACCACCGACCACCTCGCGCATTTCTACCAGCGCAACCTTTTTGCCTAGCTTCGCCCCATAAATGGCGGCCCTCTGTCCGGCGGGTCCGGAACCGATCACGATCAGGTCGTACACGGTACTTGGGGTGGGGCTGTTCATCGCGGTTGCTGCTTTTCCTCTGGTAATAGGACGCGGCGACTCTGCAGACGTGTCTACAGACTAGATTCGTACGTTTTTGCGTGACAGGAAAACCGATTCCACGCGTGGTTTGACGCGTCGGCACCTGCCTCTGGACGACTCTCAGGCTACCACAGCTACTCACGTTGTCCTGGCGGCGTTGCGGTGGACCGGACGCTGCGGTAGCTTGACAGTGGCCATGCAGGAAACTTGTCCACGTTGTGACGCGACGCTCCCCATCTTCGATGGTGCTCCCGCCATGTTCTGCGCCAACTGCGGTTTGCCTCAGCTTCGTGTCTCTGCGGAACTGCTGGAAGAAGCAGACGGGAACACATCGGTTCAGGTTCACGCATCCGCGATATCGCAATCGGTGGAGTGGCCGCTGCTTCTGCGTCTCTGCGCCTTTGCGTCGCTTGCCGGTGTGTTTCTTTCGATCCTGTTGCCTGGTGCGCTCACGTCCGGTGCGGGTGGCCCGCTGGTGCTCTTCCTCTTTCCCGTGCTCACGCTTGCCACAGGCCTGCTGTACCTGCGGCAGCGTCCGCTCCATCGCATGTCTGCTGGATTAGGGGCGCGCATTGGATCCGTGATCTCGCTGTTCGTCATGGCGGGCGTCTCCATCCTGTCCGCTGTAATGGGCTTCATCGGGCGTTACCACGCCCACTCCCGCGTTGTTGAGCAGCAACTTGATGTGCAGATAGCGCAGTTCGAGGCGCAGGTGCGGGGCATGGCCGCAGGGCAGTCAGCCGATGTACTGCTGGCAATCATGCATACTCCGGAGTGGCGGGCAGGCATGTTCTTGTGGGTGCAGTTGTTTGCAGCGTTCCTTCTGCTTGCGGCTGGCAGCCTCTTCGGCGCGCTTGCCGGCGCGCTACTGGCTGCAAGGCAGCGCCGCAACCAGTCTGCGCGTTGAAGCTCGCCCTCGAAGAGGTGGGTTGCGGCAGCGGAGTCGCGCCCGTATCATCACCGCATCATGAGTGAGCCGAACGCATCCGCTGAGACCCCAACGAACGCGCCGACGATCCGCGAAAAAGGACGCCTTCTCTCCGCCTCGGAGATCGACCGCACGCTGGTGCGCCTTGCCCACCAGATCGTGGAAAAGCATAACGGCGGCGGCAATCTTGGCCTGGTCGGCATCAGGCGGCGTGGCGTGCCTTTGGCGCAGCGTATCGGCACGATCATTGAGAGCATCGAGAAGCAGAAGGTGGAGGTCGGTTCGCTCGATATCTCCTTCTATCGCGACGACCTAACGACGAGCGGTCCACGTCCCACGGTCAACAAGGGAGACATCGGCTTCGACATCGCCGATCGCGACATCATCCTGCTGGACGACGTGCTTTATACCGGCCGCACCATCCGTGCCGCGTTGGACGCGTTGTTCGATCATGGCCGGCCCCGCTCGGTGCGTCTGCTGGTGTTGATCGATCGTGGGCATCGCGAACTGCCGATCGAGGCACAGTTCGTGGGCCGCGTTGTGCCGACCAGTTCGCGCGAGATTATTGAAGTGAAGCTGAGCGAGATCGACGGCAGCGACCAGGTGCTGCTTGTGGAGCGGTTGGACTAGCGTGCCGTCCGCGTTGCAGGTGGCTCCGTGAAGATTGGCGTAACCTGCTACCCCACCTACGGCGGCAGCGGCGTGGTCGCCACGGAGCTCGGCATCGAGCTTGCCGCGCGCGGCCACCAGGTACACTTCATCACCTACCAGCAGCCGTTCCGGCTCACCGGGCGTGAGCAGGGCATCTACTTCCACGAAGTTGCGGTCACGACCTACCCACTCTTTCAATACCCGCCTTACGACCTTGCTCTGGCATCGCGCATGGCCGAGGTGGCGGAGTTCTACAAGCTCGATCTGCTGCACGTGCACTATGCCATCCCGCACTCCGTGAGTGCGCTGCTGGCAAGGCAGATGCTGGAAGCAAAGGGCATCCGGCTACCCTTCATCACTACGCTGCACGGCACGGATATCACTCTGGTAGGCCAAGATCCTGGTTACCTGCCCATCACGCGCTTCGGCATTGAGCAGAGCGACGGCGTGACCTCGATTTCAGAGGACCTGAAGCGCTCCACCCTGCGCGACTTTGAGATCAAACGGCCTATCGAAGTGATCCAGAACTTCGTGAACTGCGACGTCTACAAGCCGGACGAACGACTCGTTCGCGAACTGCGTCCCCGCTATGCCGAGCCGGGTGAGAGGCTGATCGCGCACCTTTCAAACTTCCGACGGGTCAAGCGTGTGGACGACGTAATCGAAGTCTTCGCGCGCATTCAGCAGCAGGTGCCATCGCGGCTGATGCTGATCGGCGACGGTCCGGACCGCTCCCTTGCGGAACACCTTTGCGTGAAGCACGGCATTGAGGACCGCGTGCATTTTCTTGGCAAGCAGGACAGCGTGCAGGAACTGCTGCCGCTGTGCGATCTGTTGCTGATGCCCTCGTCTATGGAGAGCTTCGGTCTTGCCGCGCTGGAGGGTATGGCTTGCGGAGTTCCGTGCATCGCAACACGCGTGGGTGGCGTGCCAGAGCTGGTGGAAGACGGTAGCAATGGTCTCCTCTACAACGTGGGCGATGTTGAGAGTATGGCCAGTGGAGGCATCGCACTTTTACGTGACGAAGCTAAACTGAAAACCATGGCCGAAGCCGCGCGCCGCACCGCGCAGGACCACTTCTGCACCAGCCGCATCATCCCGCGATACGAGCGGTTCTATGAACAGGTGGCTGCCGGGTAGAACTGCAAACGTGCTCTGCTTCTCCCTGCGGCCTCCTGTTTGTCCTCCCGTAGCGAAATGAAGGGATCCGCTTGTTGTATTCCCCCTGATCTGTCGTTTTTACGCAACGACAGCTTCGCTCCGCATCGGTTGGCTTCGGTTGAGATGACAGTCTAGAGGGCAGGTAAGCAAGGCCTCGGTGGAGTGGCCGGATACAATCACTCAAGCAGATGAGTTTCGCCGTCGCCAGCCCGGCCGCAGCAACCCACTCTGGCTCTCTGCTTTCCATTCAGGACATCTCCGTACCGCAGGTGCGCGATCTGCTTGTGCTGGCCACAAAGCTGGAAACCATGCCGCACCGCGAACGCATCGCCATTCTGGACGGCCGTAAAGTCGCGCTGCTGTTTTACGAGTCGTCTACCCGCACACGCACCAGCTTCGAACTCGCTGCGAAGTCCCTTGGCGCGATGACCACGCTTGTCTCCGATAAGAGTTCATCCATCGAAAAAGGCGAAAGCCTGCACGACACGGGCGTGACGTTGCGCGCGCTTGGCGCGGAATGCATCATCCTGCGGTCGAACTACTCCGGCGCTTCGGAGCTGCTGGCGCGGTCCACGGGTCTGCCCGTGTTAAACGCGGGTGACGGCATGCATGAGCACCCTTCGCAGGCGCTGCTGGACCTGCGGACGATGCTGGAGTGGTTCGGAACAGAGGCCGAGGTCGGCGAGACGTCGCTGCAGGGCAAGGCCGTCGTGATTACGGGTGACATACGCCATTCACGTGTAGCGCGATCGAACGCGTTGCTGCTCGGCCGTCTCGGGGCGCAGGTCGTGCTGTGTGGCCCCAAAGCACTGCTGCCACAGGAGGCGTTGCAGCTTGCCCCGGGGATCCAGATGGAGCGCGACTTCGACCGGGCGCTTACGAAGGCCGACGTCGTCATGATGCTTCGTATCCAGCGTGAGCGGCTTGTGGGTCTTGACCTTGATGCAACCGAGTACGCTGTCGGATATCAGTTAAACGAGCGGCGATTGCAGCAGTTCGCGCCGAAAGCGCTGGTCATGCATCCCGGCCCCATGGTGCGAGGCCTGGAGATCGACTCCGCTGTAGCAGACGGGTCACAGTCCCGCATTGAGCGGCAGGTAACGCATGGGTTGGCGGTACGCATGGCGCTGCTGCATCGTGCTTTCATCTCGTCTGCTCCGGAGGACCTGCCAGCCGCATGAGCGATGCGCTTTATCTTCGCAATGGAACATTGCTGCAGCCAGCAAGCGACCAGCAGATGCCAGGTGATCTGCTGGTGGTGCATGGCCTTGTACGTGCCATGCACAAGGGAGAATCCGGGGCACTGGATGAGGAGGCTCGGCAGTGCGCTGCCGAGATCATCGACTGCACCGGTCTTACGGTTGCGCCAGGCCTGATTGACGCGCATGTGCACCTGCGCGAACCCGGGCAGACGCACAAGGAGACAATCGCCACGGGCACGTCGGCTGCCGCCGCAGGTGGATTCACCACCGTAGTGGCCATGCCGAACACAACGCCGGTCACCGATTCCGTGAAATGGCTCCGGTTCGTGCAGGCGCCGGAACGCTGCGCCGCCGTGCGTGTGCTTGCCATGCCTGCGGCGACCGTCGGAAGCATGGGCCAGGAGCTTACCGACTACGAGGCGCTTCAGAAAGCAGGCGCAGTCGGCTTTACGGATGATGGCAAGCCTGTTCTGGAAGACAATGTGATGCGCGCAGCACTCGTGGCGGCGGCGCGGCTTGGGCTCCCGATTTCACAGCATGCGGAAGATACTCGCCTGACCGCGGGCGCAAGCATGAACGCCGGGCCGGTTAGTTTTCGCCTCGGCCTGCGCGGCATGACGGTCGAGGCCGAGAGCGGCATCGTGGAACGCGACATCCGCCTGCTGGAAGAGATTGAGCAGACAGAGCGGCTGCGGCCGCACCTGCATGTGCAGCACGTATCAACGGCGAAGGCGCTCCATGCCATTCGCGATGCCAAGGCACGTGGTTTGCACGTAACCTGCGAGGTGTCACCCCACCACATCGCGCTTACCGACGAGGCGATTGCCGGGGAAGCAATGCAGGGATCCGTGCGCTACGACACGCGCTTCAAGATGAATCCTCCATTGCGATCTGCGGAGGACCGTGATGCATGCATTGCCGCCCTATTGGACGGCACGGCCGACATCATCGCCACCGATCACGCGCCGCACGCCGCGTGGGAAAAGAACGTGGAGTTCGAGCGCGCTCCCAACGGCATCGTCGGTCTTGAGACGGCATTGGGTGTCGCGCTGCGTGTGCTGCAGGGCAAACATGGCCTCTCACTGGGCAGAACGCTTGCGCTTTTCACGAGCAATGCCGCCGCGGTGCTTGGTTTGCGAGACCTGGGTGCAATTGCAACCGGTGCTCCGGCGGATCTGGTCGTCTTCGATCCGGGTGCGGCCTACCGCTATGACGTTGGTACCTCCGTGTCGCGTTCGCGTAACACGCCATTTCATGGAGCGCCGATGCTCGGGCGCATTGACTTCACCATTGCCGGCGGTCGCGTTGTTTTTCGCAGGTAATGCTGGTCCACGACAACTTTTGCGAGGAATGCAGCAATCGTGCAGGCAGGCGCATCGTACGAAGCGATTAGGGGGACAGTACCCAATGCGCTACGCTGCCATTCGCCGCACACTCGTGACTGCCACGCTTTTGTTTGCACTTACCGGCTGCAAGTCCGACTACGACAGGGCACTTGAAAAAGCCAAGGCCGACGCCGTTGCGACCGGCCAGCCGCAGCAGATCATCTCCGTGGATAAGAATGGCAACACGCTTGTGACGCTTGTGCAGCCGGCTGCGGTTCCGGCGCAGCCGCCTGTCGTGACCAGCAACACCACTGCACCCGGTGCGCCTCTTACGGCAGGCCAGCCTGATTGGAGTAACGGTGCTCGTCCCGCGCCGGGTAATACCGTGGTCTTCATAGGGCCAAAGACCGCTCCTGCCCAGTTGCCGGGAACCGCCGCGACAACTCCTGCTACTGGGTCAGTAGTACCTCCGGGAGGGGACCACTCCGCGCCCGCAGTCGCCGGACCTGCCGAGGCCAATCAGACTGCCCCGGCAGAAGCAGATGAGGCGGCGCCTTCCAACTTTGTGCCTACAAACGTGACGATTCCGGCAGGTACTGGCATCGCGATCCGCATCAACCAGACCATTTCTGCCAAGCACAGCCACGCTGGTGACCGCTTCACCGGCTCCCTTGCCGAACGCATTTCCCGAGACGGTAAGGTCGTTCTTCCACGCGGTACCCGCTTCAATGGCGTCGTTACCGAGGCGCATCGGCGCGGACACTTCAAGGGCCGCTCGTACCTAGGCCTGCGCCTGACCTCGCTTGTCTACCAGGGCAAGGTCTATCCCATCGAGACTGCGGGTATCACGCGGACAAAGAAGGGCAAAGGTAAGCGATCGGCCGCATTCATCGGCGGTGGCACGGGCGTAGGCATGTTGATTGGTGGTCTTGCCACTGGTGGTGTAGGTCTTGCGATCGGTGGTGCCGCAGGGGGCGGTCTCGGTACGCTGCTTGCTGGCGTAACAGGGAACCGCGACATCAGCATTCCTGCGGAATCACTGGTCCGATTTCGTCTCGAAGACAGCTTGACGGTACAACCGGCTCAGTAGCCGGTAGTGATGTCAGAACCGCTTTTCTGAGGCAAGATTAGAGTCTTCAAGGCGTCGCAAAATCTCAGAAGCTGCTTCTTCTCCGAAGCAGGCAAGCCATTCGATTCGCCTGTCTTTGCGGAACCAGGTGCCCTGCCTTTTGGCATAGTTGCGGTGGCCCTGTTGGGCTTCGATGATTGCGTGCTGCAGGGTAGTTTCTCCACGCAGCACAGCAGTCGCCTGAGCATATCCAAGGGATTCGAGGGCACGGCATCCGTCGCCATAGCGTTGTAGCAGCGCGGCTGTTTCTTCCATCAGTCCGCGCTCGAACATCGCGGCGCATCGCGCATCGATCCTCGCGTAGAGTGATTCCCGAGGTGGCGCAAGGCCGAACTGCATCACGTGGTAGCCCTCCAGCGGCGTGGGTGGTTGTTGTTGCCACGCATTTGTAAGTGGCGTGCGAGAGGCCATGCTCACCTCGATCGCTCGAATCAGTTTGGACGCGTCGTTCGGGTGAATCCGGCCTGCCGCCACGGGATCAAGACGTCGCAACAGCCGGTGCAGCGCGGCGTTTCCCCTGCGCGCTTGGAGTGCACGCAGGCGGTCGCGCAGAGCCTCATCACGCGCGGGCATCGGGCTCAGACCGTCGAGCAGCGCGCGCAGGTACAGGCCCGTTCCGCCTGCCACGATCGGGATCTTGCCGCGTTCTGCGATCTCTCGGATGGCGGTCCGGGCCGCACGGCCATAGTTCCCGGCTGTGTATTCCGCCGAGGGAGGTAGCACGTGGATCATGTGGTGGCGCACGCGTGTCTGCTCTTCCGCCGTGGGCTTGGCCGCGCCGATGTCCATGCCCTGATACACGGCAACGGAATCGCACGACACGATCTCACCGCCCAGAGCCTCAGCAAGCTGCAGAGCGAGCGTGGACTTCCCAGAAGCAGTGGGACCCACCAGGACCAGCAGCAGGGGGTCCTGACTCATCCCAAGTGCCACCAGCCGGGCAGAAAAACGTTCATCACGCCAGCGTTGAGCACCGTTGCAACCAGCACGAGAACTGCGAGGAGAACCAGTGCCAGAAGCTGTGTACGGCGCTCGTCAGCAAACCGTGCGTCAGCGTGGAGCTTTGCGAGGGCCTCTTCCTGCTCACGGGGTTTCCGAAGTACGCGCTCCACGGAACGAGGTTACAGCAGATGCCTAGTCAACATCCGCTATTGGACTTCGCGATCTTTGTTCACGCGGAACTCGATCCGCAGTTCGAGGTTGGGCCCGTGGAATTCTTTCGGCAGCGGCGGGGCCTGGCCCAGGCTCTTGATGGAACCCCAGGCGGCGCGGTCGATGGCAACGTCGTGCGTGGAGTAATCCAGGTGCATGGCGGAAATCAGGCCGTTAGGCTCAATGGTGAACCGTACCCCGGTGATGCCCTGCTTGAAGAGCGGGCTGTTGCACTCTTCGGGAATGAGCGGCAGCCAGTTGTGGCGAACGTCGGCCAGCAAACGGTTGAGGTATTTGCCAAAGTCGACACCCTGCATGTCCGAAAGGACCTGCACCCC
>CALMAP010000144.1 GCA_937859825.1 uncultured Terriglobus sp.
AGCTACGAATATTACAACAATGCTTGGGTCGGGTGTCTTCTCTGTTCCCTTTTTCGCGTCGACCTGCTGCTGCGACACATTTATTTCTGATGTTGCCATAGCTGTTCTTCTTCCTTACTGGCTGAGTGTTGGCACACGCATTGGATGAGGTTGCGGGAGCGGAGATGCACCCACTCCCGCGGAAGCGCAGCTACTCCTTCTTCATCGCGTGGCCGCCAAACGCGTTACGCATCACGGAAAGCATGCGGTCGGTCAGGTTGTTGTCTTCACGTGAACGAATGCGGCGGATGAGCGACTCAGTAATAACCGGAGCGGAGACGTTCAGGTCGATTGCCTCGAAGACCGTCCAGCGGCCCTCACCGGAATCCGGTACATAGGGAGCGATACCATTTAGTTCCGGATTCGCCTTCAGCGCGGCCGCAGTCAGATCAAGCAGCCACGAGCGTACGACCGAGCCGTACTGCCAGATTTCAGCAATCTGCGCGTTGTTCAGTTGCAGTTCCTTCTTGGCCTCGAAAATGGCAAAGCCTTCGGCAAACGCCTGCATCATGCCGTATTCGATGCCGTTGTGCACCATCTTGACAAAGTGGCCAGCGCCCGAAGGTCCGGTGCGTCCCCAGCCTTTATCTTTCTCCGGGGCGAGCGTCTCGAAAATCGGTCGCAGCTTCTCAACCACATCTTCATCTCCACCGATCATCATGGAGTAGCCCTCTTTCAGGCCCCATACGCCGCCAGAGGTTCCCACGTCGACAAATGCAAAGCCTTCCTTTGCCAATTCCTCATGACGGCGAATGGAATCCTTATAGTTCGAGTTGCCGCCGTCGATGAAAATGTCACCGGGCTGCATGGAAGGTTTGAGCTTGGCGATGGTCTCATCCACAGGATCGCCCGCCGGCACCATGATCCAGATCGCACGGGGAGTCTGTAGGTTCTTGACCAAATCTTCCAGTGAGTTCACGCCCACAGAGCCTGCCGCAGTGAGCTTCGCCGTGGTGTCTTTGTTGAAGTCGAAGCCCACAACTTTGTGGCCGCCCAGGCGAAGCCGCTCCGCCATGTTGCCGCCCATTTTGCCCAGACCGATCAGTCCGATTTCCATGTATCTTCCCTTTCGTGATTCCCTGATGCCGTGAGATTGCTCGCGCTGGCCTAAGGCTGCTTGGTTTCGCTGCTTTCCGGCTGTTTCTCTACGGCTGCTTCGGTTCCGGTATTACGGCCTGCCCCGCAGACTTCGGCATATACAGCTTTTCGATGGCGAAGACCTTGTTCAGTCTGCGGACAAAGCGCTCTTCCGTGCCAATAAAGTTGGCTTTCAGATAGGATTCGACGCCCTCGTAAGCGAGCGCCTCGCCGATAATCCGCGCGCCGAGC
The DNA here is from genome assembly GCA_937859825.1 of uncultured Terriglobus sp. Classification (GTDB taxonomy): domain Bacteria; phylum Acidobacteriota; class Terriglobia; order Terriglobales; family Acidobacteriaceae; genus Terriglobus. The sequence continues at coordinate 1,369 of CALMAP010000144.1, forward strand.
ACGATCACGTTCATCTGATCGTGCTCCACACCCTGATGAGCGGAGTAGGTATCGTGGCACATGCCGGCGCGGATGCCCGGCATTTTATTGGCCGCAACACACACGCCCACACCGGAACCACAGATGAGAATGCCGCGGTCGGCCTGCCCAGCCATCAGGACCTTGCCGACCTTTTCGGCAAAGTCCGGATAGTCCGAAGGCTCAGTGTTGTACGCGCCAAGATCCTGCACCTCATGACCCAGCTTGGCCACATAGGCACGAACCAGTTCCTTGAGCGGAAAACCGGCGTGGTCGGAAGCGATTGCGATCTTCATCAGCGCTCCTTACCTGCTTTTCGCGGTCTTGATGGCGTTGACCAGGTTTTCCGCGGTGAAGCCGTACTTCTCCATCACCTCGGGCCCGGGCGCGGAGGCGCCGAACTTATCCACACCAATGGCAACTCCATCGCGACCAATGTACTTCCACCAGCCCATCGTGGCACCTGCCTCGACAGAAACCTTTGGTACTCCATGCGGGAAGATGCTGTCCTTGTATGACTCTTCCTGCTCCTCGAAAATGGCAAAGGATGGCATGGAAATCACACGCGCCTTGAAGCCTGCCTTCTCAACGTCAGGCAATGACTTCATGACGAAGCTGACTTCGGAACCTGTCGCGACAAGGATCACGTCTGGGTTTTCCTGCTCAACCAGCACGTACGCCCCCTTGCGTGGTCCCTCAAGTACCGGGTACTTGGCGGAATCCAACACAGGCAGGTCCTGCCGGGAGAGTGCCATAAAGGATGCGTTCTTGCGCTCGACAGCCAATGTCCAGCAGGTCGCCGTCTCGTTTGCGTCCGCGGGACGGAAGTCGGTAAGCTGCGGGATCGCACGGAGGGCCATCAGGTGCTCCACCGGCTGGTGGGTCGGACCATCTGCACCAAGGCCGATAGAGTCATGCGTGAAGATGAATAGCGAATGCGTGCTCATCAACGCGGCCATGCGTATAGCGGAACGCGCGTAGTCAGAGAAAACAAAAAATGTAGAGCCGAACGGAATGATGCCGCCGTGTGCAGCCATGCCGTTGACGGCGGCGCACATGCCGAACTCGCGCACGCCAAAGAAGATGTTCTTGCCCTTCGGATCATCCGCAAAGCTGGCGGAGTCCTTGAAGATCGTCTTGGTCGACGAGGTGAGATCGGCCGCCCCACCGATAAGTTCCGGCACGTTCTTTCCAAGCGCTTCCAGCACCACGTTGCCCGCGGTACGAGTTGCGATGGGCTTGTCTGTGGGGAAAGGCTTGATGTCTTTCGCGAAGTCCTTCGGCAGTTCCGCCTGGATTGTGCGGTCGAACTCAGCAGCCAGTTCAGGGTGTGCTGCCTTGTAGCTCTCGAACAGCTCGCTCCACTTAGCATGGGCTTCCGCTCCGCGCGTCTTTGCCTGCTCCCAGTTCTTCTTCGCTTCTTCCGGCACGACAAAGTTCTTGTCCGGATCCCAGCCGAAAAACTCTTTGGTTTTGCGCGTCGCTTCCGCTCCAAGTGCCTCGCCATGCACGTGCTTGGTGCCGGCTTTGGGTGAGCCGTAGCCAATGATCGTGCGTACGCGAATCAGGGAGGGCTTTTCTTTTTCTTCCTTGGCGATGTTGATGGCCTGCTGCAGCTTTTTCAGGTCTTCGCCATCGTCGACGTACTGCACGTGCCAGTGATACGCCTCGAATCGCTCCGTCACGTTTTCGGTGTAGCTCAACTCCGTGGGACCATCGAGTGAGATCAGGTTGTCGTCGTAGAAGACGATCAGCTTGCCGAGCTTCAACGTGCCCGCCAGCGAAGCCGCCTCGTGCGAGATGCCCTCCATCAGGCAACCGTCACCCACGATGCAATAGGTGTGGTGGTCCACAATCGGCATGTCCGGCTTGTTGTAAACCGCGGCAAGATGCTTCTCGGCAATGGCAAGACCGACAGACATGCCGAACCCCTGGCCCAGGGGGCCGGTCGTAACTTCCACACCAGGCGTGAAGCCGTATTCCGGATGACCGGGGGCTTTGCTATGCCACTCACGGAAGAGCTTCAAATCGTCGAGCGAGACGTCGTAACCGGAGAGGAACAACGAGCCATACTGCAGCATGGACGCGTGGCCATTTGACAGCACAAAGCGGTCCCGGTTGCTCCACTTGAAGTCCACGGGGTCATGCACCATGTTCTTCGCATACAGCAGGTAGGCGAGCGGCGACAGCGCCATCGGCGCGCCTGGGTGGCCATTTTTGGCCCGCTCAATGGCATCGACTGCGAGCAGCCGGAGTGTATCGATGGACAACTTGTCGAGATCGCTCATTCTTTCCTCTTTGCGTGGTTCTAGAACGTCCAATTTGCTGCGGTGATACGGAAGCGTTTGCGTTGCTTGCGGCGAAACCTGCGGTTCACAACACTCAGGCTAGTGTACCCGCGCGTGACGCAACGGGGCGCTATGCATCCACAACCTGCACCTGATAGTTGCTCCCAAGCCAGCGGTCGTCATTTGGCCAGTGCAGCGTAAGCTCCAGGATTTCGACACCCTCCGCAAATAGCGGAAGCTCCGCGCAAAACCCCGCAGAACCTAACAGAACCGCCCCGGTTCTCTGTTGTGTCTGCCAACCGTTTGTCGTCCACACCACCTCAAACCAGTCCTTGTCCAGAATGCGCAGGAGCTTCGTCCTCGGCAACCGCTTGAGCGGTCTGGACACCTGAAAATACTCGGCCCTGCTCAGAAATGTGCGCTCTTCGCGCTTGGTACAGTAGCGGTCTTCCACAACGGAAATCCGGTCGAAGATGTGGCCGTCCACCGCAGAACGCAGCAGCTTGATATATTCCGCATGCGCCCACACCAGCGGCTGTGCCGATCCGGCAGACCGGCCGAAGTACATGCCCTTGTCGGGCATGTCGGCGTAATCCCACACCTGCTCCGGCAGCATGCCTCCGAACGAGGCGAAGCTCTCCTCCGCCTGAATCAGCGATTTATAGTCACCGCCCGCAGCTAATTCATAGTGCGCACGCTCCCCCGTGAGAATCGGCCAGGCCCGGCCTTGGCCGTAATGAATAAACGGGTCGCCATTCTTCTGCTGGCCATAGCCATCGTGGTTGTACCGCCGCCAGCACGGACCGTACGGCGTGTTGATCTTCAGTACATGATCGACGACCTTCAGCGAATCGAGGATCAGCGGATCGTCCGCGCGGCGCACACCGTAACG
>CALMAP010000145.1 GCA_937859825.1 uncultured Terriglobus sp.
TCATCATTCAGACCTGGCGCAAGCTTACCTACCAAATTCGCTATCCCAACATGATGCAGGCACGCCTGACGCAGCGGGCGCGGCAGGATGGAACGAATTACCACGACATTCCCGATGGCATCAAAAATCTGGTCATTCAGCGCCTCGGGGCGGTTTTTGTAGAGTACGAAAACAGAAGGTCGCTGAGTTTCGCGGACCCAGCGGTCGGCTCTCCTTCCCGGATCACCAAGGGCTTCATGGAACTGAGTGCAGACGCCACCGACCAGTACGTGATGGACGGAAGTCAAAACTGGATTGGTGCCGCGACCGTTTTCGACGCGCCCACCACGCGAGAGATCACCATCACGCTTTGCGACCGGGCGTATTCCAGCCGGACCAAGGCGCTTGCTCCTACCCTGGTGTGTACCGCGCCGACCTTGGAAACAAACATCGATACGGATGCGAAGTATATGTACTTCGTGAAAACGCCGGCCGCAGCGGACCAGGTGAACCTGGTCATCGCAGGCTATGAATGGGAGGCCGACGTTGCAGGCGTTCCTGCCGTCGACAAGAATAAGAAGCCCTCTTTCGCTTGCTCCAGTGTTGCGGGCAATGGCGGCGGGCCAATGTCATACATGCTGAGTGAGCCGGCTGCAGGCGGCCCGGCTATCGCCATCGAGTGCGACGATTGGGACGATGTGCCAGACACGGAAAAAGCCAAACTGAAAACATACTATGAAGCTTGTTTCACGAACGCCAGAGCCATTCGGCAGGCCGGGAACGCTCTGCATTTCCAGCTAACTGGGGCCGCAGATGATGACAGCATCCTCCGGCGCTCAAACATCAGGAGAGAGCTGGAAAAAATCCACACGGAGAGTGCCTTGACCGTCCTGATTCACCCAGGCCTGGATGACGATGGTGCCCCGCGCCGCGGTCCCATGTCCGACGTCACGATTACCCACGTGAACGGCCGTAAGAAGAAATTCGTTTTGCCTACCGGTGGCGCGAACAAGCCCGGCGACTTTGTCGGGGCTGCCTCAGCGACCAAATGTCCGGTCAAGATCTCCTTTAGCATCGCGGGCACGTACTCCATCAACGGCAATGCCGGGTCAGGGGCACAGATCCTCGTCCTGAAAGACACTCTCCCAGGTCCGTGCGCATCCACTATCTGCCATGAATTGGGGCATTCCATGGGAATGTCCGCAATGAGTCCCTCGCCGGTACCGCCGGGGTTGACTGCTCCTCTGCACGTAGACAACGGCGGCTGGTATTACCGCGACAAGAATGCCGGCCCGTACGACAACGGATTCCGTAATCTTCACGCAGGTCCGCACTGCGCACATGGGATGCCTGCCGTTAAAAAACCGGACTCAAAATTCAGCAACTGGTCTCCGGGTGCAACCGATGACGTCTGCATCATGTGGGGTTCCGGCGGATCGGACGACAATCGCAAGAACTACTGCCCCACCTGTACCGATGTTCTAAAGGCCCGGGAACTGACCGACGTTCGAACGGCCTGGAACAATCGGGTAGCCGGGTGATGCATCAGCTTCGGCGGGCTGGGCTGCTGGCGATCGTGCTGGCATCCAGCCTGCACGGTCAGGATTCAAGCGCAAAACAACAGCTGTCGTCGCGCCCGGTTCCACACGGAAGGAGCACCATGTCTCTCGATCTTTCATCCGTCCACTTACCGGACGACGCATTTTGGAAGTCCGGGGCCGACCACGGGACCGATCCCCTCGTGCGCAAATACAAAACCACGCACTTCGGTGTGCTTGTTGACGCGCCCCGCGAAGTGGACCTCTCGCGCAGGACCACGCTCCCCCTGCTCACGTATTACCTTGGCACGTACAGCCAGGTGGCCTCGCGATCGTTTCCTGATCACGCGCTTCTGTTCATCATGGATCCCGAGCGCAATGAACTCTCTGTCGCGCCTGCCGAGCCGGACGACCCGGAAACAGAGCCCGACTCGCCAGAGACCAGCCAGGGCGACATGCCGCAGGGGTGGGTCGCCGAAATCCGGGAACTGGACATCCGCGAGCGCGTACAGCTCTCTTGGAAGCCAGCCCGCATCCTCTCCCAGATCATTCTCCTTGATCTTCCCTCCAATCGCGTTGAAACTCGTCTCGTCGCTGGCAACTCCACCTATGTCGATCCGGAAAAGGAAAAGTTCCTGGCCACCGAGCGAGTTCAGCAGAACCCTTCCGCGCCTTACCCGCTACTCCCGGCCTCTTCCTACGAACCCGTTGAGCACTCGCCTGCAGTTCCCCCCACTCCCGGCATCGCCCTACACGCGCAACGCATCGCTGTCTTAGAGGGCAAGACGCCCGTACACCTCGACGCTTCCTTCCGTTTGCCCGTCGCGCCGGAGGAGTTGGTCAAGCGTGCCAATGCTCAGTACAACGAGACCCACGGCCTCACACCCTACGCCGCCTGCCTCACGATCCACCTTGTCGCGATTGGCACTGGGCAGAAGTCTCCGTTTCACTACCGTCTCCGTATCCCCGTCCGTTCTCTTGATGCCGGTGTCGCCGCTGGGCATTTCACGCTCGACCTTTCCAACCTGCCTGGCTTTCCGCTGTCCGAACAAACAGTCTTTCTCTACGCCTTCGCGAAAGACTGGGTCTCGGACCCTGTCACCATCGGCATCGTCGACCGGCGTCCGACGGTGGGATCCGCTGAATGATGCGCTCCAAGCATGAGGTCAAGCAATTTCACTGGCAGCAGGAAAGTGGCACCATTCCGAGCTACAACACACGCAGACTGGCCGTACCGTCACATCGGTGGACATCATGCCGGAACGGGAAATCAGCATTCGCGGGTATGGCTTGGCATCGGTCAGGGGATCAGGCGACTTCCTTGGTGAGCGGAAAGATGTGCATGCGTTCTGTCACTTTACTTTTCGCGTCGTCCGTCATTGGCAATCCATCGCGAATGGAAGGCCACACCTGCATAACTTTCTTTGCTGTTTCCAGGGCGGCTGCGACCAAGGGCGTTGCCGGTGCGGGGATCTTCGCAACGAATCGGTCCAAGAGCGATTTGTCGAAGAGCCGGACGTCCTTCTCTTTCGCTATGGAGAGAGACATCGTAACGTCCGGAATATAGGCGAGCGTAGAGACCAGATCGTAAGCGGGCGAAAGTTGGGGCATGCGCCCGTCTGGATAGAGCAAGGTCCAGTTCTTGAGGTGCATATCCGCATTGCCGATGGCCGCACTGAAGACCAGCCTACGCATGAACTCCACAGCTGCCGGCAAGCCTACAGCACGCACAAGATCAGAAGCTATATTGCCGTAGCTGTAGTTCTTGTATTTCTTTTCAGGAAACTGCCCGTAAATCTGATTGAAATCTTCCATGTGCACGCGCGTGTTCTGTGGCGTGCGGTCGAATCGCTTCACCCAGAGCGCGTTCTCAGCCTGCCGCCGAAACACCTCTGGTAATCCTTCTACTTCTTCTACGGGAACAAGTCCCGTCTCCGCTGTTTCGATGCCTACTGCCCGAGCGAACTGCATCATGGAATACTCGTTCTCTGGAACAAAGCGGTAGCGAGAAGACGGCAATTTGAGAATCCAATGGCCTCCCTTCCCCTCCACCGGAATCGTAAGACCACGCTCTGGTGAGCCGCTTGCAGAGAACTTCATTTGAACGCCAGCCAGTGAGAAGCGGAGAGGGCTGTCGTCCTGTGCGATAGCCCGGCTGGCGGGGTCTTCGGCCTCAATCTCTCCTGACGGCGGTCCCTCACTCTCCGGTCGTACGATGACTGCGCCTGGCAGGTCTTCTCCTAGGAGTTGAAGAAGGGCGAGGTCTCGGACACTTTTCACACCTGCGCGCTCGGCCACGTAGCGCCGCAACTCATCCTCAGGGAGCAAGTTACTGAAGAAGGGCGGAACTCTCATTTGAGTGGTGACAGGCTCGGTAATGAGCTGACCCTCTGCGTCTGCGAAGGATAGGCTCAACACTGGCCTTTGCGGATTCTCGGCATATTCCTGATCAAAAACGAACAGGTTGCGATCACCCGGAAGTTCCGTAAGGGAGCCGACAAGCGTTTGATTCAGCCATACGGAAAGCTGTGCCAGGCTTCGCCGTTTAGTCATGACTACCCTCATCCATGTCTTCCGGATCATTACCAACAAAGCGTGAAACCGAAGTGGGCGTCTTAAGCTCTGTGTGTTGTTCCAGCAGGTGACGGACGGCTGGCAGCAGCCGTACAGGAACGGCGATCAACTCTGTACCCAAACTGCGGGCTACCTGAACAATGCTGGATAAGCGAGGGTCTTCTTTCCCAGCCTCAAGACGGGCGATCTGAGATTGAGCCTTCCCTGTCAAAACGGCTACCTGTTCCTGCGACAATTTAAGTGTTTTGCGCCGAGCACGTAGTATCCTGCCCCAAGATTTGGGTATTGTTTCCATGACGTATGAGTGATATTAATGCAAAAATTATGCTGCATACAGCATTTCCTTAGGAATTCACCGGCAGTAATCTTGACGTGGTAGAGCATCCCGCCACACGGTCAGACTGGACTGCATGTGAAGCTTCGTTCTACCAAGAAGGTTGTTCGCCCTCGCCAGCTTCGGTGAGCGGCTTGCCCTGTTGCGTCCGTATCAAACGTGGTGAAGTTATGGCCATAGAAGCGCCTCCTGCGCAGGAGTGATTCCGGACACGTGTTCCGCGAGAGAGATGTGCAAGCCAGCACGGTTCTGCAATGTCTACTTGTCCCGGCTGAAATGTAGCACCCGTCGCGGCATCGAGGGACCCTCCAGAAGAACGAGAGGTTCCCCGAAGGTATTGCTCTTCGACACGACGGCGTTCTCAACGGCCGCGGAGCGTATGACGGAGATAGAATGCTTCCCCGGTGCAAGCACGACGCTGTCGCGCACCGGCTGTACCGCGTCGCCTGTCGCTCCGCAGACCTGGGGTCGCGGTTTGGGCGAGAGCACGGGTGAGCGGCCATCCACTGAAAGCGTGGCTGCCGTACTGGTCAGTAACGTGACAGTGTAGCCGCCCGCTACCGGCACGTCGAAGCTGCCGTCGTACCGCTGAGCGTCTGCTGCAATCACAGCCTCGAACTGCTTCGTGCCGGCCGGTCTCTGATCCGCTCCGCTCTTCCCCAAGACGACAAATCTGCTGCTCCACGATTCGGTGCCGTCTGCATCGCTTACGTGCAGCAGCACGCGAAAGCTACCGGAGCCATCCAGAAGCGTGCCTTTTCCGTCTGCAAATCGATGAACAACCTGCTGACCCGAGCCACGTCTTCCATCCCCGAAAATCCACTCGAACCGCCTTCCCTCTTTCTCTTTGGCGTATGAAGTAAAGCGAACGCTCGTACCGGGAAGAAGTACACCGTCTGAGTACTGGAAAGAGTCAGGAATGCTGCCGGTTTCCACTTTCGGCGCTTCTGCTCCACTCAGCACCATCGGCAGGGTGCCTGTGATGCCGTCCAACGCAGCGCCACGCAGCCGGACACCTTGCACGTCGCCACTGACCACGGGTGGCAGCATTGCCGCGCCGTTCATCGCCCATACCTGATCGAACGACACATTGCGGATCTGCGGCGCAGGCTGCCGCAACTGGAAGAGCGAGTACCAGTCCTCCAGACGAATCTTCTGAAAGCTGTAATCGTCATGCGATCCATGGCCGTCAGGGTCGGCCCAAAGCTCAAAGAATGCGAACGGCACCTTGCATGCCCCGAAGCCGGTATGGATCACGTCCATATCGCTCATGTGAAAGTGAGCCGTGTTGAAGGTTTTCTGCGGCCAGCCAACGCGGATCGTATTGGAGATGCTGGTGGACGCGACTGTGCCTGAGATGGAGATGTTCGTCACATCATGGCCTGGCTGTGTGAGCAGCGAGAGATCGTAGCCATCCCAGTTTCCCTGCAGGGCGAACACATCATCGGACGCGCGGAAGAAGCTGTTGCTGACCGTGGTGTCGCCACCACCGAGCCAGTCGAGCCCATCCTGGTTCGCGTTATTCGGATTGCCGCCCACGACTTTCACGTTGTAGAAACCGATGTGGCGCGAATCCTTCATCTGCACCTGCCAGGTGCGGCTTCGCGTGATGCACGTGATGCCGTCGATCTCAACGTTGTTCGCGTTGTCCATCACGATGCAGTGCCAGTTTGGTTTGTGCATCCAGCCCTCATCGTCGTTCGGGTTCTGTGGACCGTCGTAGACGATGATTCCCGTGCCGAAGATACGCACGTCATGCACCTGCCACAGATTCAGTGCGCCGAAGATCACGGCACCGGGTGCCAGATAGATGCGGTCGCCACTCTGCGCGTCGATGTTCTCATGGTGGGCACCGGGGCCGAAGTACCGCACGCCAACGGTGCTCGCTGTTACCGGCTTCGCTTCTGGAACATTGCCGAAGAGGAACAGCATCTCCGACTCCGCAAAGTGGTCGCCCGGCCGAGAGATGCTGAGCTTTACCGGGCCGGTGACCGGGAAGGTGATGGTGCCGCGGTGCCGCACCGGACGGATACCATGACGCACCGGCTGGACTTCGACCCCCCGGTCCCAAAAGTGTGGATCGTCCGCAGTGATCGATACCGTGGCAGGACCGTCCACATCGAAATTCAGCAGGTAGTAGTTGCTTGCGGCGTGCACGACGGGCGAGCGGTGACCATTGATCGAAACGATGTAGTGTGTCGAACGCACTTCTTGCGGGATCGGCGCAAAGGTTGTGGCCAGGGTCATGGCACAGGTCGTTCGAGCCAAAAAGACCAACCCGCAGCCACGAAGCAATGAATGCCAAACGGAAAACAACATAGCAAGCTCTAGCCTTGCCACCTGATGCTATTCAGCTGGCCTGTGTAAGAAACGATAAGGCGGAACCCTGTGGAGGAAGGCCGCAAAGGGAGAGCAGGCGAAATACGAACAAATTCTAAAACCGGAGCTGCACACTATAGCGGTCTTCTTACCCACATAGGTGTTCTTGAAGATGGAAAGTCGTCGTGAGCTGGTCGTATGGCGTGCCGGGGTCGCCTTCTGGAAGAAAGAGGCCACGGTTGCCGATGTATCCGACTTCCAGAATGGTGTCGGCGGCAACGCGCGCTGCACGTTGGCATTAATCTGCTGCGAATACGTATTGCGTACGGAACTGAAGAAGGACGGATTAATAGTTCTGGCCGATGAAGGCGCCCGGACCGCCCGTCACACTCTGGGGAAGGCTGAAGCCGTCCTTTTGCCGGATTGTCGAGTGTGGTGTTGATCGTCCGCTCACCGTCATGAGTGAAGGAGATGTTTGTCCGGCCGGCGAAGCCCTGCAAGCCGGCGTCGCATGTGGTCCGGCGGTGTACTCCAGAACGGCGGAATGGTAACGCGATCGAATGCGTGCGAGTGCCGCGCTCGGGCCAGCATCTTTGGGCGCCTGGGTACTCTATGCAGCCTTGGATGTAGTGGTCGAAGACACCCATCGTCGTTATCTCTCCTCACCCTGGCATCTGTTGCGGCGAGAACCTTCGATACAACAACGGCAAGACATACAGTGTGAGCGCGGTCGCTGTTACGAGTCCTCCAATCACCACGGTGGCCAGGGGGCGTTCGACCTCCGCACCGCGTGACTTGGAAAGCGCCATCGGGATAAATCCGAGACTTGCCACCAGGGCTGTAATCAGCACCGGACGAAGCCGGTCCGATGCACCCTGCCGGACCGCCTCTTCCATCTCTTTGCCGGATGAGCGTAGCCCATTGATGTGGCTTACCATGACGACGCCGTTCAACACAGCAATGCCGAAGAGCGCGATAAAGCCGACACTGGCGGAAAGATTGAGATTGATGCCACGCAGCCACAGCGCGGCAATGCCGCCGACCAGCGCTAGCGGCACAATCATCAGGATCAGGAACATCTGTTTTGCATTGCGGAAGGTGGCGTAGAGCAGCCCGGCTATGATCAGCAGGGACACCGGAAAAACGATCAGCAGCCGCGCCTGCGCGCGCTTTTGGTTCTCGTACTGACCCCCCCATTCCAACCGATAGCCGGACGGCAGTTGCAGCTTTTGCTGTACGGCCTGCTCGGCGTCTTTCACAAAGCTGCCAAGATCGCGTCCGCTTACGTTGGACATGATGACGACACGCCGATGAGCCTGTTCGCGGTTGATGATGATGGGGCCGCGCACCTGCCGCACCTCAGCCACCTGGTCCAACCGCACCAGGGCACCGGTAGGCGTCTTCATCTGCAAAGAACGCAGTTCTTCCGGGTTGTTGCGCAAGTTTGCAGGCAAACGAAATGCAATCGGAAAGCGCTGCTCGCCCTCGATCATCTCCGACACCTGCTTGCTACCGTAGAGGTTCTCGATGATCTCCTGCACATCGCTCACATTCACGCCGTACCGTGCCGCGGCCTCGTGATCGACCCTGACCTGCAGCTCTTCCGCGCCGGAGATGAGTTCCATCTGCGTCTCGGACGCGCCCGGCACCGCGCCGATGATGCTGCGGGCCTGCTTGCCCAGCCGCTCCAGTGTGTCCAGATCTTCACCGAAGATTTTCAGTGCGGCATCGCCGCGTGTGCCGGTGATGGTCTCGTCCATGCGCATCTGCATGGGTTGGGTAAACTCGTAACTCACACCGGGTATCTTTTGTAGTTCTTTTTCCATTCGGTTTGAGAGTTCCTGCTTGTCCGCAGGATTTGCATCACGCGCCCTGTCAGTAAACGAGATATAGGAGTCGGACTCGTACTCTCCCATTGCTTCCGTTGCCAGGTCGGGCCGGCCCAGCTTGGTCACCACACTGGTGACCTCGGGAAAACTCTTGATAGTGCGCTCGATCTCGTTGCCGATCTTTACGGACTCAGTGAGAGAAATACCGGGCAGGCGTTTGGACGTGATGACCATCGATCCTTCGTCGAGGGTTGGCATAAACTCCGTACCGATGAACTTGAGTGAGCCGATCGCCACCACAATTGCGACGATGGCTACGATAGAAATGAGCCTGCTTTGCTCTTCTGCCTTTGCAAGGGACCGCTCATAGCGAACACGCAGCTTGTCGAACCAACCCTGCTTTTCCTCTGCTCTCTTCCCTTTGCTCAACACACGGGCCCGATGCTTCAGTGCAAAGGTGCATAGCGTGGGCACGACAAACAGGGCAAGCAGCAAAGAGCCAACGAGAGCGGAAACGACTGTAACTGCCATGGGACGGAACATGCGTCCTTCCAGGCTCTGCAGTGTAAGAATCGGAAAGTAAACCGAGATGATGATGAGCACGCCGAAGATTACGGGTCGCGCGACCTCGCCTGCGGCGTTTCGCACAATGTCGGTCAGATGTGTGTCGCCGCCTTCGCTGTCATTCATCTCCAGCCGGTGCATGCAGTTCTCGACCATGACGACCGAGCCATCCACGATGGTGCCGAAGTCGATGGCGCCCAGGCTCATCAGGTTCACAGAGATACCGAAAACGTCCATTCCGAGAAAGCCGAAGAGCAGTGACAGCGGGATGGTTGCGGCTACCACCAGCGCGGCGCGCCAGTCGTTCAGAAAGATCAGCAGGATCACGATGACGAGCACGGCGGCTTCCAACAGGTTGCGCTCCACCGTGTGCGTAGTCGCGTTGATGACGTCGCTCTGGTCATAGAACGGCACGATCTTTGCGCCGTTCGGCAGCTTGAGCGAGGCAAGCTTGGCCTTGATTTCCCGGATGATCTTCTGCCCGTTCTCACCGCGCAGAATGATGACCATGCCGCTGACCGTCTCACCCTGACCGTCGTGCATCACCCCGCCATGCCGCAGCAGTGGCCTCGGGGCGATGCTGGCCACCTGCTTCAGCAGCACGGGAATACCGTTTGTGGTGCTTACGACGATATTGCCCAGCGACGCCGGATCTGTGGCGCGGCCGATGCCGCGCACGGTGTACTGCTGCTCCGCGTGCTCGATGTAACTGCCGCCGAAGTTCGCGTTGTTGTTAGACACGGCAGTCACAACATCGTGCAGCGCAAGATTGTAGCGGCGCAGCGACTCGGGATCGACCTCGATGGTGTACTGCTTTGTCTCGCCGCCCCACGAGTTGATCTCACTTACACCGGGCACGGTTAACAGGGCGTAGCGCACCGCCCAGTCGTGCAGGGTCTTCTCGTCCATGAGCGACATGCGCGGCGACTGTACCGTGTACTGGTACACCTCACCAAACGCCGTGGACATCGGATTCATCGTGGGCTGCAGCCCGTTCGGAATGCGTGCCTGCACCTGATTGAGGCGTTCGGCGACCAGCTGCCGGACGAGGTATTTGTCCATGCTGTCATCGAAGATCATGGTGACCATCGCCAGGTCGACATGCCCATCATGGACGTCTCGATGGGAAAGGTCACCAGTTGCTCGACCTCAACCGGAGACATGCCGGGGCATTGCACGGTGACCACCACCTGGTTGTTCGTGAGATCGGGAAAGGCCTCGAGCGGCAGTTCCAGCATGACCGTGATGCCGCCGACGACCAGCGCCAGCAGAGCGGCGAAGACCAGCCAGCGGTTTTCAAGCAGAAACTCGATGGCGCGTTTCATTGGATCAACCCTCGCCCACCGTACCCTTGAGCAGTTCGCCCTTCACCATAAAGGCGCCGTTCACCACCACATGGTCTGTCGGCAGGAGGCCCTCGGTAATTTCCACCAGGTCGCCACTGAGCGCTCCGGTCTTCACGGCGCGTGCCTGGAAGCTAAGGCCATCTGCCGTCACAAACACAACACGAAAGCCATTCACGTCCTGCAGTGCGCCGCTCGGCACAAAGATCGCGGTGCGGGTAGCACTCTCGTCGATTGCAGCGGTGGTAAACATCCCGGGGCGCAGCATGGTACCGGGGTTCCGCACCACCAGACGTACGGGCAGGGTGCGCGTCTGCGGGTCCACCATGTCGCCCAGCATGGCCACATGACCGCTCAGGCTTCCTGTGCCCGGCCCGGCTATGGGATTGTCACCATGAGCGTCCTGATTGCCCTGGATAGTCACCGCCGCAGACTCGCCGATATGCACCTGCGGGATGTCTTTCTCGTTGACCGCGGCATTGATCCAGACGGTCGACAGGTCTGAGGTAACAAAAGCCTCATCTCCCGTGTTGACCACCTGGCCCGGCGTGATGTTTCGCGAGATCACGACTCCGTCCGCAACGGCACGCACGGGAACCAGTTCGCGGTTGTAGAGCGTGCCAGGACGCAGAGTGTCAGGGGAGACCTGCAGCAGTTCCGCAAGGTGTTCGCGTTCCGCGCGGACATTTGCCTGCGCGTCGATCAGGTCTTTCTGCGCCTGCGCAAGCTCCTGCTCGACACGCTGCTTTTCTTCCAGCGATGCGGCTTGAATGCTGTAAAGCTTCGCGTAGCGGTCTCGCGCTTGCGTTGCAAAATCGACGGCGCTCTGTTGGCGGCTCACCGCGGCAAACGCCTGGGTAAGCGCAGCCACTGTCTCATGCACCACGTGGCTGTGCAGGGTAGCCAGAGTCTGACCGCGCCGCACGTGTTCGCCGGGCAGCACGTATACGTTCTCGATGCGCCCGTCCGCGAGTGTGCCGATGTGTTGCGTATGTTTTTCGTCCATCACCACCTGGGCCGCCGTGCGCAGGACCTGCGGCATGCTGCGGACGACCACTGCAGCCACCTGAATACCCGCGCGACCCTGGTCTTCACTGGCGATTTTGACCATGTCGGAAGGAACGGAGCCGTCCTTCTGGCCCGCAGTGGAATCCGAGCCGCCACTCTTGCTGTCTGCGCCCTTGCCGCCGCTGCTGTTGCTCTGTTTCGTGTCGGACGACGGTTTCTCGCCATGGCAGCCGAACATCTGCACGCAAAGCAGGCCGATCACAAATGGTGCATAGATGCGCTTCATGGCTGGACTCCGTAGGCGAGTTGCAGTTGCACCGCACCCTGTTGCAACTGCGCCAGGGTGCGAACAGCACTCACCTCAACGTCAAACTCCGTTCGCTCCGCATCGATATACCGCAGCAGGTCCACGCCTCCGATGCGGTAGGCCTCTGTGATGATCTGCAGGTTCTGCTTTGCGTGGGCACGCATCTCTGGCAGTGTGTCACGCACGATCTTCTGTTGGGCGTCGTAGTTTGCCCTGGCCTGTTCGACCTCGAGGCGCACCTGCACTTCGAGCAGCGCCAGCGCGGCACGCGCCGCGACAACGCTGGCCTGGGCACGCTGGATCTCGCCCTGGTTGCGATTGCGAATGGGAAGCAGGATTTGGAGCCCGCCATAAGCCGTATTGTCCGAGGCATTTCGTTTGTAGCCGGCGAAGAAGTCGGGGTCCGGCACGGCGTTCGCTTTTTGCAGCTCCACATCGTCTTCAGCTGCCGTGACTGCCTCCCGCGCGACGATCAAGTCCGGCCGCGTCTGCAGCACTGTGTTCACATCCGCGGGCGCGATCTGCGGGATGGCCTCAAGCGGGTCGCTCAACTTCGCCTGTAGAGCGGGCCGGCCGATCTGGCGGAAGAGTTCCAGCCGGGCCTGCACGGCGTCCCGTTCCGCTGCCGCGAGCGCGATTTCCAGGCGGTCGCGTTCGATCTGCATGCGCAGCAGGTCCACGCCGCGCATCGCACCCGCGTCCACCCGCTCCTTGTGATAGCGCACCATCTCATCCACAGCCAGCATATCTTTCTGCAGCAATTCGCTCACGCGCTGCAGGCCGACGGCGGTCCAGTACGCGGCCGTTACACGTCCAGCAACCTGACGGAGTTGCAGATCCCGTGTGGCTTCCGCCTGCTTCAACCTGGCCTTCGCCAATGCGACGCGTTTGCCACGCTTGCCGTCGAATTCGAATGTTTGCCCCAGATAAGCATAATCTTCTGTCTGCGTGGGGAAATCGAAGGTATCGGCCCACGGCCTCAGGTCTTCCGACTGCAAATACAGCCGCGGGTTTGGGCGAAGGCCGGCCTGGCGC
>CALMAP010000146.1:0-856 GCA_937859825.1 uncultured Terriglobus sp.
TAATTATATCTTATCATATTTTGATTGTATCACCTAATTAATAGCAACATCAACAACAACAACAACAACAACAACAACTACAACAACATCATCAAAGACAACATCAACATCAACTACATCAACTACAGCAACTACAACTCGCTGCAGGTGAGTGCTCGTCGGCAGTTCAACGCGCGATTTGACGTCCTGTCGAGCTACACGTATGCGAAGGCGCTGGACGACGGTTCGACCCTGTATAACTTCTCCGCGCCCAACGGCACCGCCAATGCGCAATATGCCGGGAATGACGACCTGCGCAAGCGCGACTACGCGGTGAGCAGTCTGGATATCAAGCACCGCGTCAACATCGCACTGCAGTACACAACCAGTGGCCCACGCTGGCTGCGCGGCCTCAATATCGCGCCCGCGTTTGTTGGACAGACGGGCCTGCCCGTGAACATCACGCAGAACAACCTCTTTCCGAACGTCTCGCAGCAGCGCCCGTTCGGTCGCGTGCAGGACATCGTCGTCAAGCCCTACTTCGATGGTGCGGCGTTGCGCTACTTCCGCCCGGTAGACCAGGCAACCGTTGGACCACAGGCGTTTCCTCTTACACCGAGCGGACCCGTTTATGCCACGATCAACGGGGCGCGCACGCGCGTACTCGACTCCTCGCTCGGGAACCTGCCGCGGAACGTGGCAAGGTCGTTCGGCATCGTGCAGTTTGACGCATCAGTGTCGAAGACATTTCCTGTTTACCGCGACCTTCAGCTACAGCTTCGTGTAGACGCCTTCAACGTGCTGAACCACACAAACTTCAACGCGCCGAATGCATCGCTGACCGCCGCCGCCGACCTGGTCCCAGGCACCACGGCAA
>CALMAP010000146.1:866-15409 GCA_937859825.1 uncultured Terriglobus sp.
GTGCAGGCTCCAACAGCTTCGGCCAGATCACCGGCGCGCAGCCGCCGCGCAACCTGCAGCTACAGGCAAGATTCACCTTCTGAGCGTCTGCCGGTACACTGCTGACGGCGATGTTCTCTTCTCCTGAAGCCGCAACGGCAAAGCCTGTGTCCAGCCGCATCTGCGGTGACTCGCACATGGCCGCATTTATCCGGGGTTTTCCGTGGAGCGGCAGTGCTCTCGGGTCGATCGAGCAATGGTCGGACTCGCTGGTGAGCACCGTCAACTTCATGCTCGGCTCGCCGGCCTCAACCATCCTGATGGTCGGACCGGAGCTAATTGTCCTCTACAACGATGCCTACCTGCCAACACTGGCGGAACGCCACCCCCGCGCGCTCGGCATGCGAGGCGACCTTCTTTGGGCGGACGCATGGGACGCGGTGGGCCACCAGATCGAAGCAGTCAACGCAACGGGTGTTTCCTTCAAGCATGACAACGTGCTAATCCCCGTGGAACGCAACGGCATCGTCAAGGACACTTATTTTACCTACAGCTTCAGCCCGGTCTTCGAGTCCCGCGACAACGGCATCGCTGGAGTCGTCTGCATGGCGCAGGACGTGACCGCTGCCCATCAGGCCATGCTCGATCTCGCGGAGAGCGAGCGCAAGCTGTCCGCCACAGCCGCTGAGCTGAACCAGCTCATGTCCGCTACGACAGACGCCATTGTGAGTGTGAACCGCAACTGGGAGTTCAGTTATTTAAATCCGGCCGCAATCAGAACCTACGCCTTTGGCCGAAACCTTATCGGGAAGCGGCTTTGGGAAGAATTTCCCGATGCCGTATATCCCGGCTCGCCCTATGTGGAGCACTACGAACGTGCCATGTATGAAAATAAGACCGGGACTTTCGAGGCCTACTATCCTGAGCCGCTCGACCTCTGGTTGCGGCTCTCCGTTTTCCCCACGGATTACGGATTTGTCTCATTCTCTAGAGACATTACGGAGGAAAAGCGGACAGCGTCCGTGCTCCTGCAAACGGAAAAACTCGCCGCGGTTGGCCGCCTTGCTTCGTCGATCGCACACGAGATCAACAATCCGCTTGAGGCAGTGACCAACCTGCTCTACATTGCGCGCACGGAGGAAAACCTCGAGCGCGTTCGGGAACTGCTGCACACGGCGGACGACGAGCTTCGACGTGTGGCGGTGATTGCCAACCAGACGCTTGGCTTCCACAAACAGGCGTCCCGTCCGCGCGAGGTCACCTGCCTCGAATTGTTCAGCGGCACGCTGAATCTTTACCGCGCCAAGCTCAACAACTCCCGCGTACAGGTGGATCCCAAGCGCGCGTCACAACATACCATCGTGGTTTACGAAGGCGAGATCCGGCAGGTGATGAATAACCTGTTCAGCAATGCTATCGATGCGATGCCGCATGGTGGCAAGCTGATGATTCGCAGCCGCAACGCAACGAACTTTCGGACTGGGGAACACGGCATGCTGCTCACAATTGCCGATACCGGCACCGGCATCCCGGTAGAAAAACTTACGAGGATTTTCGATGCCTTCTACACGACCAAGGGCATCGGCGGTACCGGTCTGGGGCTATGGATCAGCAAAGACATTCT
Source organism: uncultured Terriglobus sp. (assembly GCA_937859825.1). GTDB lineage: Bacteria > Acidobacteriota > Terriglobia > Terriglobales > Acidobacteriaceae > Terriglobus. The sequence goes on from CALMAP010000146.1 coordinate 2,470, forward strand.
TGCTCGACACAATGGGCAACTGCGTGTGCGTAGCAGCCAGGATGCGCGTCACCACGGCTCTGTGTTCACCCTCTTCATTCCGTATGAAAATCCAGCAGCAATCGCGTTGCGCGAGCAACAGCACACCGTTGTGCCGGAGTGACAGGCACGGTCTCATCCCACCGTCCTGCAGGTCTTTCCTCGCGAGGTAATGTCGTACATGGGTAATGCTTTGCGGCGGGTGGCAATCACGGCTGCCCCCACGGTTGTCGCTTTCAGCCTCATCGCGGGCAATGCCGGACTGCTGCTGCGGCGCGGCCTGCACCCGAACTTCGAGACTGCCGCCGGACTTGTCTGGATTGCATCGGATTACGCACTCCGCCAGAAGCGACGGCACCCCGTAGCGGCCCCACGTATCAATGCCGCGGGGGTGGTGCTCGGTAGCCTGCTGATAGCGGCCAGCGGCGTACACGCGCATTGGGTGGACTGGCACCGCGTCCGCACGCCACTCGGCTATGTTCCCGCAGCATGCATTATCGGCTTCCAGAAGGAACTGCGTACTGTTGCCATAAAGATGTCCAACTCTGCAAATACCCTCATCCCGATCGTCGCACGCGTCCTGCGTAGGCCTTTTGCGATGGCCGCGCTTGTAAACGCCTACGGCGTCTGCGAGCTTGCCCGCAGCGCATGGAACGCAAACGATCGCGGCCTGCTTGCGATCAGTGCGTGTTACGCACTCGCAACGGTGGCGCTTCCCTTTCTGGATGCAGACCAGGTCCCGCACGCCAGTTGAACCCGGCACTTACTAGCCAGGTACGGGGAGAGTCATGCCTCTGCGGGCGGATTCAAAGGTAGTTTCCAGGACGGCCATCACCGCAACAGCTTCATGCGGGGGAACCGGATTCTGGCCACGTCCATGCAAGGCTTCCACGATACCGACGTAATAGTCCCGCTGGTTCGCACCGGGCGCCGGAATGGCCAGGGGCTTTGCTTCGGCGCCCTCATAGAGCAGGCCGGGATCGGGATCGTCGCCGAATCCCGGTGCGTCAGGCCGCATACCTTCCTTCAGACGCGCCTCCTGTAAATCTCCGCCGAACTTTGCCCAGCTGCCTCGTGTACCATGCACCACGGTGCGTGGAGCGCCGCCACCGGTAGCAAGCAAGGTCGCGTTCAGGATCACGCGTGTGGTTCGGTAAGCAAGCACGACGTGTGCCCAGTCGTCCGTTTCGCCACCGGCGCGCTGCACCGCAAGCTGCGCAGTTACTGCGTCCGGCATGCCGAACTGGTGAATTGCCTGGTCGATCAGGTGCGGCCCAAGGTCGAACCACAACCCCGCACCCGGCCCGCTAGACTCGCGCCAGCGGCGTCTTACGGTCGGGCGAAAACGGTCCATGTGGAGCTCCATCAACGAGATCTCACCCAACACACCGGAAGCGATGATGGACCGCGTTGCCAGCACCTCGCTGTCCCAACGGCGATTGTGAAAGACGGAGAGCAGCCTGCCTTCCTGCTCCGCGATCTGCGCCAGCGACTCGGCCTCAGCAAGCGTGAGCGTGAAGGGCTTGTCGCACACAACATGCTTCCCCGCACGCAACGCCGCGGCAGTCAGGGAGTAGTGGCTGTCATTTGGACTTGCGATCACTACCAGGTCCACGTCCGAATGGGTGGACGCGGCTATTGGGTCGGTCTCCACTCGAATTTCCGGGAAGTCAGCCAGTACCGCCTCTGGGCGGCTGGAGCCCACAACTCTCAATTCCAGTTCCTGAACCGACCGCACCAGCGGCGCATGGAAGATCTTGCCCACATAGCCGTATCCGATCAGTCCTACCCGGATCGGTCTTCGATCACGCTGCATCCTGTCTCCGTTCCTGTCATCCATGACAGTTTGGCCTGACCTCATGTGGCTCAGAAGAGTGGAATGGCGATCCTGCCCTTCCTAGGAAACATCTAGCGGGATAGAACCAGCAGCATCGTGCCATGGCTTGGAACGTGACCGACGAAGTTGCCTGCCTTGGTTCCGAGCTCCTGCCCCTTCCACACATCGCGCACCTGAGCGCCATGTGCGAAGCCAAGGAGCGCAAGATCGATTGGAATGTCGCGGGACTGCCACGAAGATGTGAACAGACCCACAGCAACGCTGCCGTTACTGAGTGGTTTCGACCAGACACTCATGTCGCCCTGTTGATACAGACGCGTCGCCTGCTTGCCCAGTTTGTCCTGATCGATTGCAATGACCTCCCGGTTGAGCAGTATGGCCTTATCGCTTTCCGACATTTTGGTCAGATCGTTACCGGCAAGCAGCGGAGCGGCCAAAAGGGCCCACAAGGTCATGTGGCCCTGGTACTCCTCGGGTTTCATTCCGCCGTTGCCAACCTCGAGCATGTCCGGATCGTTCCAGTGGCCGGGCCCGGCATAGGGTGCGAGGTCCGCCTGGCTTAAACCGATCAGGGCCATACGCGCCCAGGTGTCGTTGATGTCGTCCGTGGTGCGCCACATCTGCGCGCCTACAGAGGGACCCCACTTCCAGGGTTCGCCCAGGCCATATTGACAGAGGCTATAGAAGATAGGTCTGCCCGTGGAGCGTAGTGCCTCGCCCATCTTTCTGTAGGCTGTAATCATAAGCTGCGTTGCAACCTGCGGGTCGTCAGGATGCGCTTTGCGCTCCGCTGCCATCTGGTCGGCGAACGAGCACAGATCGTATTTGAGGAAGTCGACTCCCCACTCGGCATAGGTCTTCGCATCCTGTGCCTCATGGCCGAAGCTGCCGGCGTATCCGCCACACGTCTTCATTCCGGGTGAGGAGTAGATCCCGAACTTCAGACCTTTGCTGTGGAGGTAGTCCCCGAGTGCCTTCATGTTCGGGAAGCGTCCGTTGGAATGGATCACGCCGCTGCTGTCGCGCTCTCCCTGCCAGGTATCGTCCACGTTCACGTAAACGTAACCAGCATCCCGCATGCCGGTGCTCACCATTTGATCAGCCGAGGCGCGCACGTCAGCGTCCGTGACCTTATCCGCGAAGTGGTTCCAACTGTTCCAGCCCATGGGTGGTGTTTGTGCCAGGGGAATCTGGGCAACCAGGGAAAAGCTGAGCAACAGGGCCGCGGCGGCGCTGCTGAGAGAGACGATCACATTGCGTAGACGCATGGCTGTGTGCATAAGAAGAACACACGAGAGTCTGATTTGGGAACCTGGCCCGTGTGCCGAACCAGCCGTGCTGACTACATCACTCTAGCTGGAGTTCGGGTACGGACACATGTCATGCACGCGCTTTGCTGGCCAGACAAAGCCGAATACGTCATTGGAGTCTGAGGGCGCGAGACAATAGGCAACGCTACACCTGAAGTACACTGGACTAAGTCGTTCATACCTGATTTCCTTTCTGCTGCTTACAAGTTGAAGCTTACTTTCTTACTCAGGCGACACCCTGTGATTTTCGAGAGTGTCAGCAGCAATCCTTGCAGCGATGGCCAGAGCTGCTGCCGGTAGCAGCAGGAATGCCATGCCTGCACGGATGGAACCTGCACGGTCAGAGAAGAGTCCGGTCATCAGCGGCAGGCATGAGCCACCGACACCGGCAATCAGAAAGCCCAGGTTGCCCATCTCAGTGCGGTTCAGCAGCAAGGCAAGTGCGACCGGGTAGAGCGAGCCGAGACCCCACCCAAGGCAGAATGCTCCACCAAACAGGAATGGTGTTGGCTTTGCTATCCAAAGCATCGCTGTGCCTACGGCAACAAGCAGAGAGTTCCAGCGCAAAGACTGGGCAACAAGTGCTGCTAGACGGCGATTTGTATACGCAATCCGGCAGAGTAGCAGCCCCGCCCAGAAGAGAGAAGCCAGACCCACACCGCCCGACAGGAGGAGGCCTGAGCGGCTTGCGTAGGTGGTAAGCCAACCGCCTACGGCGCTCTCCATTCCTGTAGCAAGCGGGATGATGCACAGAAGAGGAAGGACGCCACGCAGCGATGCCGTCCTTCCCGTGCGCTCAACTGTGGGCGCTGCCTGCCAGCCTGCGCGTCCAGTCAGCAGGACCAGCACCGCTGCAAGAAAGAAGCAGGCACTAAATGCCGGAAAAACATGGTTCGTGCCGAAGCCCAGGGCGACATGAAGGCAGAACACCGGGCTTGCCAGCGCTCCCGCCGCCCATACGAGGTTCAGCCGCGACAATTCCGCGATGCGCCTATGTGCATTGGAACGCGATTGCTGCAGCGAAATGGACGTCATGCAGATGCCCAGCGCCAGGCCGAACAGGGCCATAGGCCACAGCGGTGCGGAACCGTGAAGAGCAGACCCCAGCAGAAGAGTCACCGTGCCGGCAAGCGCGCAACTGCAGACTACCGTGATGCGTAGTGAGCCGCGCGCACCAAGGCTGCCCACGCTGGTGCCCGCGAAGAAGCCGAAAAGCAGGACGCCTGCGTTCGCGTCGTTCAATTCCCATAACTGTGCGAGCAGCGGCAACATTGCGCCAGGCGCCGCCACCGACACTCCTGTGAGAAAGAAGATGGCATACAGCAACCATGGGAGTGTTCCGGACCGGTCTTGCGACGAAACGACCACACCACTGTGTACTGAATGTGGTGGTTCCGAGGCAAGGTGCCGTCCGAAAATGGCCTACTGTGTGAGCTGAACGGTGCTTTGCAACTGCGCGTCGGAACTGGTGCCGACCCACACATCAAATACTCCTGGTTCCAGCACGGTGCCGCGCGTGGCGGCGCTCCAGTATGAGAGTGCCGATGCAGGCACAGTCAGCGTGACCTCACGCGTCTCATTCGGTGCAAGTGTGATCTTCTCGAACGCCTTCAACTCACGCCGCGGCCGCGCGGTGCTGCCCGCGCGCTGGTGCGTGTAAAGCTGCACCACCTGCGTACCCGCCACGGTGGATGCATTGTGCACTGTGACCGTGGCGCGCAGTGGAGACGCCGTGCTCATCGTGTCCGCTGCCAGATGCAGATTGCTTACCGTGATATCCGCGTAGCTCAAACCGAATCCGAACGCGTAGCGCGGCGTGCTGGGCATGTCCCAGTACCGTTTGCCTGAGTTCTGCGGGTCCTGCGGCAGCTTGCCGTTGTAGAACAGGGGCTCCTGGGCGGAGTCACGCGGCCAGGTCACAGGCAGGTGGCCGCTCGGGTTGGTGTCGCCCAGCAGCAGCTTTGCGACAGCATGGCCCCCCTCCGTGCCGGGATACCAGACGTTCAGGATGGCGGGCACGTGGTCCGCTGCCCACTCGATGGTGAGCGGACGGCCTGTCATCAACACCAGCACCACCGGCTTACCCAGCGCACTTACTTCCTTCAACAGCCGTTCCTGCTCGCCCGGCAGACTCAGATGCGCGCGCGAAGCATTCTCGCCGTTCATGGTCTGCGCTTCGCCAAGCACCAGCACCACCGCTTCTGCACCGCGCGCCGCGTCCAGCGCCTGCTGAAAGGCCTGCTGCCTGAGCGCATCCGTGGTCAGGTGCGGCTTCTCCGGCGTTACCTGCTCATCGAAGATTGTCGGCGAGCCGCGCTCAATTTCGACACCTTCGGCAACCTTGATCTGAGCGTTGGGCAACGCCTCCCGCAGACCTTCTGCGACCGTCACGGTATCGTTGCGGTCGCCGTGAATGGCCCACGAACCCATCGTGTCCAGCTTGCTATCCGCCAGCGGCCCGATCACCGCAAGTGAGTGCAGCGCCTTGCTCAGCGGAAGCGTGTGGTTCTCGTTCTTGAGCAGTACCGCCGTCTGCTCCGCTGCTGCCTCGACCGCCTTTCGCTGCTCCGGGGAGAGCGTTTCCTTGCGGAAGTCGGCCATGTCGACATAAGGATGGTCGAAGAGACCCAGCCGGTATTTAAAGAGCAGGATCGGCCTCACCAGCGCATCGATCTCGGCGATGGTCGCCTTGCCTGCTTTCACGGCGTTGGGCAAATGCTCACGGTAGAGCGAACTGGTCATCTCCATGTTCACGCCTGCCTTCACGCCCTTCACAGCCGCATCTTCGGGCGATGACGCAAAGCCGTGCGTCTGCAGGTTTTTTACCGACTCCCAGTCCGACACGACCATGCCCTGAAACCCCCACTGCTTGCGCAGCATGTCCTGCAGCAGGAAGGTATTGCCGGTTGCGGGCACTCCGTTCAGGTTCATGTAGGCGGACATGATGGTCGCAGTGCCGGCGTTCACACCCGCCCGGTAGGGACGCAGGTAGACGTTCTGCAACAGTTCGTCCGAGATGTCGGAGTCGTCGTAGTCCCGGCCGCCGGTCGCCGCACCATAACCGCCAAAGTGCTTCACGGATGCGAGAATGTGGCCGGGCGCGCCGATGTGGTCGCCCTGAAAGCCACGCACCTGCGCTGCAGCAACTTGCTCACCGAGATAAGGATCTTCGCCTGCGCTTTCCATGATGCGGCCCCAGCGGGGGTCGCGTGCGATATCGACCATGGGTGCGAATGCCCAATGTACGCCGGCGGCGCGTGCCTCACGAGCGGCCATTGCCTGAGTTCTCGTAATCAGCGCGGGGTCCCACGAAGACGCCATCGCGAGCGGAATTGGCGCGATGGTGCGGAAGCCGTGGATCACGTCATAGCCGAATAGCAGCGGAATGTGCAGGCGCGACTGTTCCACAGCAATGTGCTGAAGCTGGTTGATACGCTCCGGGTCGGTAAAGAAAAGAAAGCTGCCTACCTGCCCGTTGCGTGCCAGTTCCTCAGCTTTTGCGGGAGGCGTGAAGAATGCCTGCCCCGCCGCCTGCTCCATCTGTCCGATCTTTTCTTCCAGCGTCATGCGGCCAAGCAGATCGTCGACAAACTTTGCCTCTTTTGCCGAGGGCCCCACAGCAGCAGCGGCCGCAGAAATGTCGGGAGCAGGCGTCTGCTGTTCCATGCTCTGCAAAGGCAGCGTTATGCACGCAGCAATCAGGATTGAGGCCATACCTGGTCGAAGAGTGGTCAAGTTTAGAAAACCCATATGCGAAGCGTTCCTTTTCTCGCGTCGAGCAGGGTGCCTGTGCCGCTACCCTATCCATCTCAGGATGTATCACGGCATGCTTCGACAATCGATTGTTTACTGATTTATTGGTCATTTAGCTTGAGCGGATGAGTGCTTGTCAAGCACCTTTACAGACGATGGTCTCGAGCCTTGCATGCGGTTGAACTTGGGTTTGCAACATGATGCAACGGGGTCGCTTGCGCTTCTCAGGAAAGAGCGTATTCTGTTGTTGACTTCCGGCTGGGCCTCAGACCAACCGGAAGATGTTATCTGCCCTATCTGATCAGGTAGAGCAGAGCTGCAATCCACCGCAAGGGCAAATGGATTGCAAGGTTGAAGCGCATGTTGATTGAGAACATGACTTCTCCCTCCTTTCAACAGGAATGACGGCCCTGCCCCAAGCAGGGCCGTGTTGCTTTTGGCAACCTCGGTCTTGCCCCTGCTCAACCAAACGCACATTCTGAAGCCTGTTGTCAGCGCGTCGTCCAGTGTAACCCGCTGTCTTTGCGCTTCAACGGGAAGGCACGCGCGCCGTCGATTCCCGCACGATCAGCTTTGCCTGCAGGCTGATCATCGGCTCGACCGCTTCGCCCCGAATGAGGCCCAGCAGACCGGTGGCGGCCACCTGACCCAGTTCCTGCAACGGCTGCCGCACCGTGGTAAGCCGAGGAATTTGGAACGCCGAAGCCGGGATGTCGTCGAAGCCGAGCACCGAGCAGTCGTGCGGCACGCTCAGTCCGGCATCGGCAAGCGAACGGACCACACCGATCGCGGAAATGTCGTTGAAGCAGACCACAGCGGTAAAGTCTCGCGTGCGCCGCAGCAGGTCGGTCATCTCGGGGTAGCCGAGTTCCGGCGTCACGGTGTCTTTCTCCAGCCGGATCGTGAGGTCGTCGCGCACAGTAATGCCGAGCAGCCGAGCTGCCTCAAGATTGGCCTCCCAGCGAAGGTCGGCATCGGAGCTGAAGCTCTGGCCGCGCAGGAACACGATATTGCGGTGGCCGAGATCGTGAAGGTGCCGCAGGGACTCCAATGCGGCCGCGCTCTCGTCCAGCACCACGCTGCAGACATGAGTGGGAGGCGCATGGTTGGCCACGCACACCGTTGGTACGGGAGGCGTTGCGTCAACTTTTGTGTCGATCGCCAGAATGCCTTCCACCCCGCGCGCCTGCAGCAGCCGTGTATATGTCGAGACCAGGTCTTTCCGGTGGCGATGGTGCACGGTGAAGAAGAAGTAATTCTCACGCATCAGTACGTCGGCCACACCGTTCAGCACCTGGGAGTGGTAACCGTCGCCCATCTCAGGCACCATCACGCCGATGGTCTGCGTCTTCTTGCTGCGCAATGAGCGCGCAATGTGGCTCGGCTCGTAACCGAACTTCGCGGCGGCCTCGCGCACCCGCTGACGCGTGGCTTCCGGGATGGAACGGTTTGGCGTATCGTTCAGCACAAACGACACGGTACTCGGGTTCAGGCCCAGGTACTCCCCGAGCATTTTCAGGCTGACCGGCCTGCCATCTCCCGGCATGCTGCTGTGTCGCTTGCTCATCGTTGCCAAGTGTATGGCAGAAGCGTGACAACGCCGTTGCTATCTTGACGCGGCGTTTGTCTGCGGCACAAAGCGCACCGCGAGACCGCCTCCGGGTGCAAGCTTCACACGCAGGGTGGACGCCGGTGTGACGCGCTCCGTACGTACGCGCACGTGCTTCGGATTGGATGCGGCATCGTCTCCGTCCTGGTAGATCTGTGCCGTATATGTGCCTTTGCCGAGAAAGCCGAGCGGCTGCGCAAACTCACGCGGCGTCCAGTTGGTGATGCTGCCCAGGTACCACTCCGTACCGTGCCGCCGCGCAATTGCGGAGTACTCTCCTACTTCTCCGCCAACCACATGGGTCTCGTCCCATGTGGTCGGTACGTCCTTCAGAAATTGGAACGCCTGCGCCGCCTCGCCGTCATACTGCTGCGGGCTGTCTGACACCATGGGAACGGGGTTCTCGTAAACCACATACAACGCAAGCTGCTGCGCACGTGTTCCCATTGCCTGCGGCGCGGTGTTGCGCGCGACGAAAGACGCCTCGGTCTGGTTGTCGAAGGCGCCGGCCGTGTAGTCCATCGGCCCGGCAAGCAGGCGCGTCCACGCCAGCACGGCGCGGCCGTCCGGAGTGTCGCGGCGACCTGCCTTGTTCTGCTCGAGTCCAAGCACGGATTCATAGCTCATCACGTTCGGGTAAGTTCGCATCATTCCCCAGGGCGTGTGGCAGCCGTGGAAGTCCACCATTAGGTGGTGCGCCGCGGCGAAGCGCGCGGTGTCGTAGAAGAACTGAATGCCCTCCTGGTCGTCACGATTGATGAAGTCGATCTTCATGCCGGCAACGCCCCATTTTTCATACAGCGGAAAGGCTTCCTGCATCTGCTTCATCACCGCGGTGGAGTAGAGCCAGATCCATACCTTCACGTTTTTAGCGGCGGCGTAGCGGACCAGTTCGGGGATATCGACCTTGCCGTTCATCCTGGTGATGTCGCCGCCCTCGGTCCAACCGGCGTCGAGAAAGAAGTTGGTGAATCCTGCCTTCGCCGCGAAGTCGACGGAGTACTTCATCGTCTCCGTCGTGAACTGGTTGTCGCCACCCACGCCGGCGGCGTTCACGTTGTCTACCCACCAGTTCCAGCTTGCCTTTCCCGGCTTGATCCAACTTGTATCTTGCAGGCGGTTCACCGGGCTCAGGTCTGTCTGCAGATTGCTTTCGACGAGTTCGCCCGGCGTTTCCGCAATGCCGAGCACGCGCCACGCCGAGTGGTGCGGCAGCGTCGCGATTACGGCAAACGATGCGTCATCCCAGCGCGGCGATAGCTTCACCTTCAGCATGTGACCGCTCCAACTGCCTGTGGGATTGTTCACATAAGCGGAACTGTTGCCCTCAAGGTCAGCCTCCATCAGCGACATCCACGCACTGCCCGGCTGATGCAGCAGCGCGGGCAGGCCAACAAGAAAGCTGCTCGAAACGCCGCCCTGGTTCGCGAGCGCCGAAAGCTGGTAGCGAACGTATTCGCTCTCATAACTCGAGCGGTAGTTCGGCAGGGTCAGCAGCCAGGCTGTATCGTCCTGGCTGAAGCGGAACTCCGTCTCTTCTTCACGCACGCGCGTCTGCGTGGTGAGTATGCCGCGCGGCAGCACATAGCGAAACGCGATGCCGTTGTTGTAGGCACGCGCCTCGACGGTCATCTTACGCGCGGTAAGCGCATTGCCGTCTTCTGCTACGTCGAGTGAGAGGCTGTTGTAGCTGTCATGCGCATGACTTGTTTTTGTAAAGAGCAGCGGGTAATCATCGGTACCCTGAGAAGGCCTGGCTTCGGCGATCCTAACGTGGGAGCCGAGCGGCTCCTTGTCGTCCAGCGCGAGACCGAGTGCCGATGTGTCTAGGATGGGTGTTCCCTTGAAGGTGACAGCGTATTCAAGCTGACCGCTGCCATTCTCCGCGAGAGAGGCACGATGTTCGATGGAGAACTGAACGACGATACGTCCGTCCGGCGATTTGAGCAGAGGCGTCTGGCCCTGTGCGAACCCTGCAAACAAAATAGTCGCGACTGCCGTAACCAGGCATTTCAGCTTCATCTCTCGCTCCTAAAAGCATGTTTCGGACCCGCATGTATGCCGGAACGCAGCGCACGTTCACGCACACCGCAATTCGTTGTCGCGTGGCCGGGAGAATCATACCCTGCTTCGAGAGCGGACCGGTTACGCCGCGGCGCAGGCGAACGCGACTGTGGCGTCATGCGTGCGACGACGCTTAAGACAAGATGGCCGCTGGCCGACGTAATGGAAGCGGCAGGGCGGGCAAGGGCAGATGGGAGTACTTCCGAGTTGCCATGCATGATGTATATCGTTACCAGTGCGGCCGCGAGGCGGACTTTGGAGAATCAGGAGAAGGCTTTTGGCTGAATGGAGGCAATGGCTGCGGGGGCCGCGTCTTTGGACGGCCATGGTCGCACTAGCGATGTGCGCGGCCTACGCAAACTCCTTCAACAATGCTTTCGAGTTCGACGACTTCCACACCATCACCGACAATCCTTCGATACGCAGTCTGCGTAACCTGCCCGACTTTTTTACGGACGCGACCACCTTCAGCGTTCTACCTGCGAACCGGACGTATCGGCCCTTTGTGTCCGCGTCGCTGGCACTGGACTACGCACTTGGTCGCGGCTATGTGCCGCTGTGGTTCCACCTGAGCACGTTCGTCTGGTTCCTGCTGCTGATTGGGCTACTGACCCTGCTTTACCGGGAGATTTTCCGCAGGACTGAGCCAGATCCGGTCCATTTCCCACTGGCGATCCTTGCCGCCGCATGGTTCGGCCTGCATCCCGTGATCGCCGAGACGGTAAATTACATTATCCAGCGAGGAGACCTGTACTGCACGCTCGGCTGCGTGGCCGCGCTGGTGGTCTGGGCACGTTATCCGCAGAAACGGCAGTTCGGCTTATATCTGCTACCTTTTGCCGTGGCGCTCCTGTGCAAGCCGCCAGCGGCAGTCTTCCCACTTCTGTTGTTCTTCTATGTTTTCTTTTTTGAGGCAGCAGCGAAAACAAACCGGGTAAAGCGAGCGTTCTTGGCGTCTCTTCCTGCGTTCGCAGTTACGGCGGCGCTGATGGTGCTGCAGTCTGCCATGACGCCGAAGAGCTTTAGTCCAACGCAGCTTTCCGGCTGGGCCTATCGCGCGACCCAGCCCTACGTGTTGCTGCGGTACTTTGCGGAACTGTTTCTGCCGGTCCACCTGAACGTAGACAGCGACCTGGGTGCGCTGCAAGGGCTCCATTGGGAAACTGCCGCCGGTCTTCTGTTTCTGGTGGCCCTGATCGCCGCAATTGCTTACACCGCGCGAAGAAAGTTTCTTTACCCCATCGCTTACGGACTGATCTGGTTCGTGGTGACGCAACTGCCCACGTCACTCTACCCGTTGTCGGAAGTGGAGAACGACCACCGCATGTTCTTCTCATTCGCCGGGCTCATTCCGGCGGTGGTGTGGGCTGCGTGGCTGGCATTGCGGCGGCTGCTTCCGCAACAGCAGCCGTGGGTAAAGGCGCGCCCTGCCCTGCTTGGCGGCACCGTGGTTCTGCTTTTTCTTTATGGCTGTGGAACACACGTGCGCAATGCGGTGTGGCACAACGAAGAATCGTTGTGGCGCGACGATGTGGAGAAGTCTCCGCACAACGGCCGAGGCCTGATGATTTACGGCCTGACACAGTTAAACAAAGGTTCGTATCCCGTGGCCTTGGACTACTTCACACGCGCGCTGGAGTTTACGCCGAACTACTCCACGCTTGAGACCAACCTGGGTGTTGTGTACGGCGCAATGAACCAGCCTATCGATGCGGAAAAACACTTTGTGCGGGCCATTACGCTCTCGCCTGAAGATGATGCGGCGCGTGCCTTCTACGCGCGCTGGCTGCTGCTGCAAGGCCGCTTGCGCGAAGCGGCGGCAGCGGCGCAGCAGGCTGTATCCATGAACCCCTCACGGCAGATGCAGCACGATGTGTTGATGGACGCCTATCGCCAGCTTGGCAATACCGAACTTCTGCACAACGCGGCCCTCGCAACGATCGCGGCAGTGCCCAGCGATGCCGATGCCATGATGATGCTGGAGCATCCGCCTGTGCGCGGCGCGGGCGAGTGGGTAAACCTCTCACTCGAACAATTTCGGGATGGGCAGTATGCGGAATCGATCAACTCTTCGCAACAGGCGCTGCAGCTTGATCCGAAGAGTGCGTCCGCCTGGAACAACCTGGGAGCGAGCTACGGCGCGATGCACCAGTGGGACAAGGCAGTGGAGAACGAAAAGAAAGCGCTGGAACTGAATCCTGAGATGCAGGTCGCGAAGAGCAATCTTGCCGCATTCCTGCAAAAGAAGGAACCAGGCGAGCAGACATCATCCAGCGCCGCCGAACTGATTAACCAGTCACTTCTGCTAAATCAGGCAGGCCAGTACGAAGAAAGCATCGCTGCCGCAAA
>CALMAP010000146.1:15419-15663 GCA_937859825.1 uncultured Terriglobus sp.
GCAAAGAAGGCACTGGAGCTGGATCCTACGATTCCCGAAGGCTGGAACAACATCGCCGCGGGGGAAGAAGCGTTAAAGCACTGGGACGCGGCCATTGCAGCGGCGCAGAAGGCGATTGCGCTTCGCCCTGATTTTCAGCTTGCGAAGAACAATCTTGCGTGGTCTGAATCGCAGAAGGCACAGGGCAAATGACCTCTGCAGAATTGCAGCAGGAAACAAGGATTCACTCTGCAACCGCAGAATG
>CALMAP010000147.1:0-8214 GCA_937859825.1 uncultured Terriglobus sp.
GTGTTCTTCAGCAGATTGAACCGCATGCCAAGAGACTTTTTCGCCTCGGGAGGAGCTGTCTTCAGCCACGATTCGCTGAGTAGTTTAAGGCGTCCAGATTTGCGGCCCAGCCACTCCAGTCGAAAGGCTTCCTCAGCTTCAGCCGTGGTGAGGGCAGCGGCAGCGGAGCGTACTTCGCGGGTAAGGTGATCAAAGGCGCGATCCAGGGATACGTCATCGAAGGCGCTCAGTTGAGAAATTGGTTCGCTCATGGGACTTCATTAGGATAACGTCACGCGGGATCAGGGCAACTACAGTGCCCACCAGACAATCCCGATGGAAATTGCCCCAAGCAGCCAACTGGTGCGGTCGGTGATGGCGTACACCACAGGATCCTCGTGCAGTTCGCCGCGGCTGGCCAGCAGCCAAACCCGGCAAATCCACAGGATCAGTACCGGCACCATGAGCCAGAGCCGCGACGGGTGGGCATAAAGCACGTCTGCCAGGCCGGAGATGTACATGGTCAGCACCACCACGCTGGCGAAGGCGCTGGAAGTGCCGAAGGAGCGGAGTTGTTCCATATCCGCCGTGCCGTATCCGCGGCCGCTTGCCGTCGTGCGTCCGCTGGTCAGCATCAACTCCAGTTCCGCAAAGCGCTTCACAAAGGCGAGCGAGAGGAAGAAGAAGATAGAAAAAGCAGCCAGCCAGGCGGAAACTGCAATCTCCGTCGCAGCAGAACCAGCCAGGATACGTATCGTGTACAAACCGCTCAGCACGATGACGTCTACCAGGGCGCGTCGCTTTAGATAGAAGGAGTAGGCGAGCGTTGTGATTGTGTACAGGCCCAACCATTCCAGGAACCGGTAAGGGCGGGCAAGTACTTCATGAACGCCAGCAATGCCAGGCAGCGCGGCATAGGCATGCGGCAGCGCGAGTGCAAGCAGGATCGAACATGCAAAGAAGCAGGCGAGGATTGCCATACCTGAGAGCGGCGAAAGGTCTCCGGAGGCAAAGGGTCGACGCCGCTTGCGCGGGTGGCGCCGGTCTGCCTCGATATCCAGCAGATCGTTAAGGATGTACGTCGCACTCGCGCAGAACGAAAGCGAGAAACACGCGAAAAGACTGGCCACAATGGTATTCGCGTGAAAGTTGTGGGACAGCAGGGCAGGCAGAAACACCAGGAAGTTCTTGGCCCACTGGTGGATGCGTATCGCTTTGAGCAGGGTACTTGCAGGTGGCTTCCGGTCAAAAAATTGCCGATGAGGAACAACGTTGTCCCTGCGCAGCGCAGTGCGCAGCTTCCCGTGAGGGTTGGCCACCATGGGCTGGTGGCTTGCCTGCAGCAGCGTGCGGTCAGGCAGCGCGTTTCCAATGTAGGAGAAGCCCTGCGGGAACTGCTGCTGAAAGGCCGCGAGCTTGTTGCTCCCGGCCAGGTTCAAAGAGCCATTAGAAGCCAGGATCCCGGTAAACAGGTCCAGGTGGCCGGCGACCTTTTCCGCGAATCCGATGTCTGCCGCGGTCGCCAGGTAGATTCTGCGGCCGCGTGCATGTTCTTCGCGCAGATATGCCAGCAAAGGCTGGTTCCAGGGCAGGTGCTCAATTTCAATGGAGGCGCGGCTGGTGACCTCGCGCTTGAAGCCGGCTTTTCCCTGCTGTAACCAGGCGGGCCATGAGAGTGGCGAACGCGGCTGTTGGCGCGCAAGAAGAAGGATGGCGTCTAAGAGCGTGTCGCTTTTGACCAGCGTGCCGTCCAGATCGACGCAGAGGGGAAGCTCATTTGCTGCTGAATCCATTGCCGGTTTGCCGATCTCGTTCGCAGCGCTGGCAGTTCCCGATGCAACATCCACATCCGACATCGCGCCTGCCCCCTTGCTAGGCGAGTATAATGTGAACTTCGGTCAGCGCATGCGGTCTCAAGCGTCATCGCGAAACTCTGAGCGCACTGGTTCGTACATGAATTAGGCTGAAGGCGTCCGGGTTTTTACCCGCTTCTGTCTTCCCACGTCACGAAACAGGATCCTGTATCGACATTATGTCTTTGCCCCACAACGCCGATCACCCGTCTTCGCACGCCACAGGCGAGGTACGCGCACTTCCTGAACATGCCTCCCCCGCTTCCACCGGCTTGCCGACGGACGCCTCGCAGCATCCTGCAAACCGCGCGTATCCAAATGCTCCGGCACCCAAGAAAAGTTCCTGGGTGCGCGTAGTCATCATTGCGTTGGTGGTGCTCGGATTTATAGGGTTCGTGGTGTATCGCATTAAGAGCAATCACAAAGCGGACGCCCAGCAGGCACGCGGAGCGCAGGCTATGGCGAGCCGGCCGGTTCCAATTGCGTTTGACGTGGTGCAGCAAAGACCCGTGCCGATCTATTTGAATGCGCTGGGCACGGTTACGGCATACAACACCGTGACACTCAAAAGCCGTGTCGACGGGCAGATTACGCGTGTGAACTTCCGCGAAGGCCAGCATGTTTCCCAGGGCCAGTTGCTGATCGAGATTGACCCGCACCCCTATCAGGCGACACTCGCCCAGGCGGAAGGTAATCTGGTACGCGACGAGGCAAATGCGGCCAATGCCCAGGCTCAGGCCCAGCGTTACAACCAGCTTTATGCCGCAGGCGTGGTCAGCAAGGAGCAGGCTCAGACGCAGGAATCAACCGCTGGACAGGCAAATGGCACGCTTGCTGCGGACCGGGCGGCTATCCAGTCCGCACGCGTGAACCTGAACTACACCAAAATCAGTTCGCCCATCTCCGGCATCGTAGGTCTTCGGCAGGTAGACATCGGCAACATCGTTGCAGCCAACAGTTCGACCGGTCTGGTGGTGATCACGCAGGTTGAGCCCATCGCAGTGATTTTTACTCTGCCTGAGGACCAGCTACCGCAGGTGTTTGAACGGCTGCGCGGCGGCCACAAGCTGGTTGCCGAGGCGTGGGACCGCGCCAATCTGCAAAAGCTCGCAACCGGTGCGTTGCTCACCGTGGACAACCAGATCGACACCACCACGGGAACGGCCAAGCTTAAGGCCGTCTTTGACAACCATGACGGTGCCCTGTATCCGAATCAGTTCGTAAACATCCGGCTGGTTCTGGAGAACCGGCAAAACGCCATCACGATTCCATCCGCCGCACTGCAGACCGGCACAGATGGTTCTTACGTCTACGTTGTTGACATGCAGCACCCCAACGCTGCCGCCCAGGCCGGGGCAGATGCTGGTGGCAGGGGCAAAGGCAAGTCCAGTGGCCATGCCGGTACCGCAGGCGGCGAAACCAATGCGCCTCCGGCAGGTGATGCCACTGCCTCGGCGGGCGCGCCCTCCGGCACAGGCTCCGCGTCCGGTGGCCATGGAGCGAATGGCGGCGGTGGAAGGTCGCAGACCAGCTACCCCGTTCACAAACGGGTAGTCACAGTTGACCTTACGCAGGGAACGACCGTGGTGATCCACAGCGGTCTGAAGCCCGGCGAGCGCGTTGTAACTGATGGTGAGGAGAAGCTGCAGGACGGCAGCAACGTCATCCCGCGACCCTCGCAGCAGGTCGAGAGCCGCGCGCCTGGAAATGCGAGCGTTGCCGGGAAAGAGATGAAGGCCGTAGACGCCGGCAGGAGCAACTCGCAGCCGGGCAATCCCAATGGCTATAACGGCGGGACAGGTGATCCGTCCAGTCCGTTGAACCAGCCGAACCAGCAGGGGACACCTGCCGGTGCGCCCAGGCAGTAGGCACGTGGGCTGCGCCAGTACGCAGCCTGGTAAAGAAAGGGCCAGCGAATGAGTCCATCACGCCCGTTTATTCTGCGGCCCGTCGCCACGGCGCTGCTGATGGTCGCCATTATGCTGGCCGGCACGGTCGCGTATTTCCAGTTGCCGGTTTCCGCCCTGCCGCAGGTGGACTACCCCACCATTCAGGTGCAGACGTTCTATCCCGGCGCGAGTCCGGAGGTGATGTCGTCTGCTGTTACAGGGCCGCTGGAACGCCAGTTCGTGCAGATTCCGGGCCTGACCCAGATGACCTCCACTTCCTCGGGTGGCGGTTCCATCATCACCCTTCAATTCAACCTGTCCGAGTCGATTGACGTCGCGCAGCAGGACGTGCAGGCCGCGATCAACGCCGCGAACAGCTACCTGCCCAAAGACCTGCCGAACCCGCCTATTTACAACAAGGTGAACCCGGCGGACGCGCCGATCCTGACGCTTGCGCTGACCAGCGACAGCCTGGAACTCACCAAAGTTGAGGACCTTGCCGATACGGTGCTCGCGCAGAAGATTTCGCAGCTCTCCGGCGTCGGCCTGGTCTCCATCGCAGGTGGCCAGAAGCCGGGTGTGCGCATCCAGGCGAACCCGACAGCTCTGGCAGGTGCGGGTCTGTCGCTTGAGGACATGCGCACCGCTTTGGCGAGCGCCAACGTCGATCAGGCCAAGGGCAACCTGAACGGATCGCACCAGGCCTACACCATTGGCGCGAACGACCAGTTGCTGACTGCGGCGGACTACAACAACGTCATTATCGCGTACCGGAATGGCTCTCCCGTCTTTCTGCGCGACATTGCCAACGCAGTCGATTCCGCGGAGAATCTCTTCCAGGCAGCGTGGATGGGCCGCGCTCCGGAAAATGGTGAGCAGCCAGCAATTCATCCTGCCGTGATCGTCAATATCCAGCGGCAGCCCGGCGCCACCATCATTGGCGTGGTCGACCGCATCAAGGCGCTGCTGCCTCGGTTGCAGGCCACCCTGCCCGCATCCGTGAAGCTTGAGGTGCTTACCGACCGCACCAACACCATCCGTGCATCGGTGGAGGACGTTCAGTTCGAGCTTCTGCTCACCATCGGCCTGGTCGTCGTGGTGATCTTCCTCTTCCTGCGGTCGTGGCGGGCAACGATCATTCCTTCAATCGCAGTGCCACTTTCCATCGTGGGCACCTTCGGCGTGATGTACCTGCTGGGGTATTCGCTAAACAACCTGTCACTGATGGCGCTCACCATCTCCACCGGCTTCGTGGTGGATGATGCGATCGTAATGGTCGAAAACATCGACCGCTATCTGGAACAGGGCCACACGCCGCTTGAAGCCGCGCTGATGGGCTCGGATCAGATCGTCTTCACGATCCTTTCGCTTACCATTTCGCTCATCGCAGTTCTTATTCCCCTGCTCTTTATGGGCGACATCGTAGGCCGGCTCTTCCGCGAGTTCGCCGTTACACTCTCCGTTACGATCCTTGTTTCCGCCGTGGTCTCGTTGACGCTCACGCCCATGATGGCGGCCAAGCTGCTGAAGCACACGCCGGAAGATCAGAAGGGTAACTTCTACAAAAAGAGTGAAGAATTCTTCAACTGGGTGATCGACCGCTACGCCGTGGGCGTTCGAAGGGTGCGGCGGCACCAGACGTTCACCCTGCTGGTCACGCTGGCCACGTTCGCCCTTACCTTCTTTCTTTACAGTGTTGTGCAGAAGGGCTTCTTTCCAGTGCAGGACACGGGCGTGATTCTCGCCATTACCGATGCACCGCAGGACACTAGCTTTCGCGCCATGAGCCAGAAGCAGCAGGCGCTCGCGCTGCAGATCCTGACCGATCCGGACGTGGACTCGATCAGCTCGTTCATCGGCATCGATTCGACCAACACCACTCTGAACAGCGGACGCATCCAGATCAATCTAAAGGACAAGGAACAGCGTAAGACCGATGCGGTCGGAGTAATTCGCAGGCTTCAACCGAAGCTCAACCAGGTGGAAGGCATTCAGGCCTACCTGCAGCCGCTTCAGGACCTGACCGTGGAAAACCGCACCGCGCGCACGCAGTACCAGTACGCGGTCGAAGATGCGAGTACGGACGAGCTGATTCGCTATTCCAACATCATTCAAGACAAGTTCAGACAGCTCCCCGCGCTCACCGACGTCGCTTCAGACCAGACGGTCGATGGCCTCGAAGCCTCGCTCTCCATCGACCGCAACACGGCATCGCGGCTTGGCATCACGCCGCAAAACATCGACGACACGCTGTACGACGCCTTCGGCCAGCGGCAGGTGTCTACCATGTTCACGCAGCAGAACCAATACCACGTGATCCTTGAGGTCGCGCCGGCCTTCCAGCGCAATCCCAGGTCGCTCGACAACATCTACGTGAAGAGTTCCAACGGAACCCAGGTGCCTCTCTCCACTTTCACGCATTTCGATGAAAAGCCGACCACCCTTGCCATCTCCCACCAGGGCCAATTTCCGGCAGTGAACCTGTCGTTCAACCTGGCACCGGGCTACTCCATCGGCGACGCCGTTACGCAGGTACGCAAGGCAGAAAAAGAATTGAATCTGCCGCTGAGTGTGAATGCAAATTTCCAGGGAACGGCGGCCAGCTTCGAGGCCTCGCTCAGCAACGAGCCGCTGCTGATCCTTGCCGCGCTCATCACCGTGTACATCGTTTTGGGTGTGCTCTACGAGAGCTACATTCACCCCATCACGATCCTTTCCACGCTACCGTCAGCAGGTGTGGGCGCGATCCTCGCCCTGCAGCTTACCGGCACTGACCTGAGCGTGATCGCGCTCATCGGCATCATTCTGCTGATCGGCATCGTGAAGAAGAACGCCATCATGATGATCGATTTCGCGCTGGAAGCGGAGCGCGAGCAGGGCAAGAGCCCGGAAGAGTCCATCTACCAAGCCTGCCTTCTGCGCTTCCGCCCCATCATGATGACGACCATGGCCGCGCTGCTTGGCGGCGTGCCATTGGCACTCGGCTCGGGCACCGGCTCAGAGCTGCGTCGTCCGCTCGGTATCACCATCGTGGGTGGCCTGATTGTCTCGCAGGTACTTACCCTGTTCACCACGCCGGTGGTGTACCTGTTCTTTGACCGCATCGGGCGGCGCTACTTCGGAACAGAGAAGAGCGACCGCGAACTGCAGCACCACTTGCACGAAGGAGAGCCGCAGTACGCCAGCGGAGATTAGGCGAACGAAAGGAGACACATTATGAACGTCGAACTGGAACATCCTTATGAACAAATGGCAGAGCAGTTGATGTAATGCCAAGAAGGTTGAATCGATTGCCGCTGCGATTGAGTTGGCTATTAGCCAAGCAGTTGGAACGCTAAGTGAGAAAGAAAGAAGCGAAGGGCTGTCTCAAATGCTTCAAGCAGGGCTGGAGAGCGGCACGTACCCGGGGGATCCGGTTGCAGAGATTTTGTTGGAGTTACGCTCCTCCGGTGCTGTACGCGAGCACGGCGGAAAAGAGGCAGCATAGTTGCGGGTCGCGTTCTCTCGAAGCAGTGCCTCGGATCTGCGTGGCATCCGCCGCTACTCAGAACTCCGATGGGGAACGGACCGCACAACTCGCTACATGGAGGAGATCGATACGACTATCCAGCGAACTGCGCACGCAAGGCAACGAGGTAAACGGGTGGATGGTCTGCCGGACGGGATGCAAAGAATTCTGACAGGCAAGCACCACATCTACTTCATAGCAGGTACGGATACCCTCTTCATCTCGCGTGTGCTGCATAGCAGCATGGATGTCGAAAACGCCTTCTTTCCCAAACCCAAGTAGTCAGGTGATGTAAGCCAAGATGAACACCGATCCACAACCCGGAGACAAGCAGCCCACCGACCGCCAGCGGAGCGGTGATGCCGCTGCGCTGAACGCGCTTGAAGGTTCGCGCGGACCCGGCAAGCGCGCCGGTGACAAGGCTCCGAGCGAGCACGCCACTGTGGCGGACCGGCGGCAGAATGAAGCCCCGGTGGAAGAGGCCAACGGTCCCATCGGTGGCGTGCACTTTTCTGCCCCGTTCATCAAACGCCCGGTTGCCACCTTCCTGCTTTCGATTGCGATCATTCTGGCTGGCGCGGTCGCCTACAAGATGCTGCCGGTGGCCTCGCTGCCTGAGGTCGAGTTTCCAGTCATTTCGGTAGGCGCAAACCTGCCCGGTGCCGATCCTGAGACCATGGCATCGTCGGTGGCGACACCGCTTGAACGCCAGTTCTCCCGCATCGCCGGTATCAACCAGATGACGTCAACATCTTCGCAGGGTTCCGCCAGCATCACCATGCAGTTCGACCTGACGCGCGACATCAATGGTGCCGCACGAGACGTGCAGGCGGCCATCAGCGCGGCCCGTGCGCAGCTTCCGGCAAACCTGCCCAGCAATCCTACGTATCGCAAGATCAATCCGGCAGACGCGCCCATCATGATTCTGGCGCTCACCAGCGCCTCGCTCACGGTGCCGCAGCTTTACGACGCGGCCGATTCCATC
>CALMAP010000147.1:8224-11993 GCA_937859825.1 uncultured Terriglobus sp.
GTCAGACGTGCGTCGGGGGCTCCTCCAAGCCGTCTGTCCGCATCGAAGCCAATCCTTCGCAACTGACCAGCTACGGACTTTCTCTGAACGCACTTGCCGCCGCGGCACAGACGTTCAATGTGAACCAGCCCAAGGGCTACCTGAATGGCGACGCGCAGCGCTGGTCGATCTCGACCAGCGACCAGCTTTTCGGTGCGGACGCATACCGGCCACTCGTGGTGGCCACCAGTCGGGGTGCCGTAAGCAGCGCGCAGGCTTCCAATGGATTGCAGGCGAACGTGGCGAGCGCGACGACCGGCAGTTCTTCCGGGGGCGCAAACAGCAGCGGCTCCGGTTCGGCCAACGGGTTGGGAACTTCTACATCCGCTACCGGCACCGGCAGCACGGCCAATACGTCTGCGGCAGTCACGAACTTCGCCAGCAACACGACTGCCCCCGTTACCGCAGCCACGAATTCGGGCAGTGGCTTTCGATCTGCAGCGATCAACAACAATGCTTCAAACGTGGCAACCGCCAGTACCAACGCTGCCGGAATTGTGCGACTGGGCGATGTCGCCACTGTATTGGATGCCGTAGAAGACATCCACACCTACGGCATGTTCAACGGCAGGCCCGCGATCCTGATCATCGTCTTCAAGTCGCCGGGTGCCAACGTAATCGACACCGTCGACAACATCAAGAGGGAACTACCGACGCTGCAGGCCTCGATCCCGCCGAGCATCAAGCTGCAGGTCGCGCTGGATCGCACGCTTACGGTGCGCGCCTCAGTCAAGGACATTACCCGCACCATGATCATCACCATCGTCCTGGTGATTCTGGTGGTCTTCTTCTTCCTTCGGGAAGTACGCTCCACACTCATTCCTTCGGTGTCTGTGCCTCTGTCGCTCCTGGGCACCTTCGGCGTGATGTACCTGCTTGGCTATACGCTCGACAACCTCTCCCTGATGGCGCTCACCATCTCCACCGGCTTCGTGGTGGATGACGCGATCGTGGTGATCGAAAACATCTCGCGCCATTTGGAAGACGGCATGAACCCGTACGACGCGGCGATGCTGGGGTCGAAGGAAATCGGCTTTACCGTACTTTCCATGTCCATCTCGCTGATCGCGGTGTTCATTCCTATCCTGCTGATGGGCGGCATCGTTGGCCGGCTTTTCCGCGAATTCGCGGTGACTCTGTCGGTCGCGATCATGGTCTCGCTGCTGGTCTCGCTTACGACTACGCCCATGCTCTCGGCACGATTTTTGGAGCCGCATTCCGCGAGAAAACACGGCCGCGTCTATCTGCTCGGTGAGCGTTTTTTCAATTTCATTCTTGACGAGTACGACCTGGGCCTGCGATGGGTGCTGCGTCATCAATGGCCGGTGCTGCTCATCACCATCGGTACGTTTTTGCTGAACATCTACCTTTTTATCCTTGTGCCCAAGGGCTTCTTTCCGCAGCAGGACACGGGAAGGCTCGGCGGACGCATTCAGGGCCAGCAGGACGTCTCCTTCGACTCCATGAAGAAGAAGGTGCAGCAGATGACCGAGACCGTGAAGAGCGATCCCGGCGTGCTGAACGTGATGAGCTCCGTCGGCGGTGGCGGCCCAGGCGGCGGCGCCTCCAACAGTGGCAACATGTTCATCTTCCTTAGGCCTCAGGAGCAGCGCAAAGGCGAGACCGCGGACACGATCATCAACCGCTTGCGGCCCAAGCTCTCCGGTGTGCCGGGAGTGGTGACATACCTGCAGTCGCAGCAGGAACTGAACATCGGTGGCCGCCAGTCGGCCACGCAATACCAGTACACGCTTACGGCCGACTCCGTATCGAACCTGAATGAGTGGGCCCCGAAGATGATGACGGCCATGCAGAAGGAACCGGAACTGCGCGACGTTGCGACAGACCAGCAGGACAAGGGCCTGCGCGCGCAACTCGTAATCGACCGTGACACTGCCTCTCGCCTTGGTATCACCGCGCTTGCCGTGGACCAGACACTCTCCGCAGCATTCGGTCAGCGGCAGGTCTCCACCACCTACAAGACACTGAACCAGTATCACGTGGTGCTTGAAGTTGCTCCGCAATTTCAAGAGTCACCGGATGCGCTCAAGACGATCTACGTGAAGGCTTCCAACGGCGCGCAGGTGCCGCTGTCGGCTATCTCGCATTTTGAAGAGCAGCGTATCCCGCTGCAGGTGAACCATCAGGGACTCTCGCCCGCGGCAACGCTCTCGTTCAATCTGGCACCCGGTATTTCGCTCTCCCAGGCAACCACGGCAATCGACCACGCACGGAACTCCATCGGGATGCCCGCCTCAATCATAGGCGGTTTCCAGGGAACCGCTGCGGCCTTCAAGGACTCACTCTCCTCCGAGCCGATCCTGATCCTGCTGGCGCTCACCGCGGTCTACATCGTGCTGGGCATTCTGTATGAGAGCTTCATTCACCCGCTCACCATCCTGTCCACCCTGCCTTCAGCAGGCGTGGGCGCGATTTTGGCTCTGCTGGTCACGCAGGTCGATCTATCCGTGATCGCGATGATCGGTATCGTGCTCTTGATCGGCATCGTGAAGAAGAACGCGATCATGATGATCGATTTCGCGCTTGTTGCGGAACGCGAGCAGGGCAAATCTCCCGAGGAGTCGATCTACCAGGCGTGCCTGCTGCGCTTCCGGCCGATCATGATGACCACCATGGCCGCCATGCTCGGCGCGGTCCCGCTGGCTTTCGGCACCGGCACCGGTTCGGAACTGCGTAGGCCGCTCGGCATCACCATTGTTGGCGGGCTGCTGGTCTCGCAGTGCCTTACGTTGTTCACCACGCCAGTGGTCTATCTGTACATGGACCGCCTCCGCGCCTGGGTGGCACGCATCCGGAAACCGGCGAGGACGGTACCAAAACCGGCTGGTGGTCTGCAGCCCGCGCGCGCTGCCGGAGACTGAAAACCTGTTGCAAGCCGGTCAAACTGCAACCTCACCCCGTTGCGTGCCATCCCAGACTCATGTTCCGAACAACCATAGGTGCGCTTGCGTTGTTCCTCGTGGGCGGTACTACGTCCTACTTGTGTGCGCAGGACTCGAGCAAGGGTGCCGGGTCGGCTTCTCAGGCCGGCACTTCGCAGCAGACCAGTCCAAGACCGGGTAGCAAACACAACCGGTCTGCTCGCGGCGTTCACGGCGGTTCTGCTTCTCCAGGGAACGGCAGGACGGAAGTCATTGGGTATGGAAGCACCATTCAGAGTGGCACGACAGACAAGCCACTGCTCCCCATTGCTCAGCTAGGCAACCAGCTTGGCGTCCGTTCGGGTACACCGATCCACGTTCGCCTGAGCAGCACAGTCGACTCAGCGCACGTGCACAACGGCGATCTTCTGGACGCAGCCCTGGCAGAGCCGCTGGCAAACATTTCTGCGGGTGCGCCGGTCAAGCTCACCGTCGTACAGGCGTCTCCAGCAGGTGCCTTGCTGAGCTTTGGCGAACTGTCGCTGCAAGTCATCAGTGTTGCTGGCAAGTCGCTTCTGTCCGACACCATCAGCGCTCAGGGCAAAGAGGGCAAGAAAGAACAGCCGGATTCCGCTCCTGCCTTGGGAACGGAAGCTGTCTTCACATCGGGTGAGGTCATCACGGTTCCTGCTGCCTAACTTGCGGCGCAGTGCTGCAGAAACTCTTCCAGCAGGTTGGCGGCGACTTCGGTGCGGTACTTTGCCGTGGAGCGAATGTCGTCGATGGGTGCTGCTTCGCTGCGCAGTGCCTGCTTCGCTTCCTGCCATGCGGCTGTGTCTACCACCTTC
>CALMAP010000148.1 GCA_937859825.1 uncultured Terriglobus sp.
TCCATAGGCCTTCCGCCCTGGAATTCATCGCTTTGGCACGGTCAAGTAACTTGCGTGCTGCAACGTGATCGAAGTTAGAGATCAGGCTTCCCGCTTCTTCAACAAGCTGCTCCGCAGTTTTCGAGTCCGTCGGGGTGCCAGCGGTGCTGCTGTCAGCAGCTATAGCGCGCTGGGCGCTGGAGTTTCCGTCTGGTTCTACTCGTTTGATTGTAATTGTTCCAACCTTCTTTTCCGGCGGCAAGAGCTGCAAGTAAGGGACACTACCGATGCTTGCGCGGTCGTACCACTCGCGATACCGCTTCGCTTCCACAATCGGCAGTTTCGCTTGCAGGATAGTCAGCCTACGTTCCGCAAGAAGCTTGTTGCCTTCCAGGCGGTACGAAGTAGAACTGCTGGCGAAAGCTGTGTCCTCATGCTCCGCCTCTGGCAGCGTTGCGGACCAGCCGGAGGGCAGCGCCTCCTCAACGGTTGTAACCAGAGTGCGTGGGCCTTCCAGTTGAATGCTGGAGACGGGCGGTTTCTCAACCGTGAAATATGGCAGAAATTGCGGAGCAAACGGAATGGTGACCCGGTTGTCACCCCAACTCTCTTCTTTGTCACGATGGTAGTGAAACTTCATCCGCAACGGCTGAGAGGCGTCATTCAGGTGCTCGAAGGAAGCGTCGCTGGTGGTGCCACCGAAGCCAAAGTTCGCCATCAACCGCTGCACTGTTTCTCCGTAGTCCGAGGCGGGTACATTGCGCAGCGCAAGCCTTAGTGCGAGTTCCACATCATCGTGAAAAGTCCATGTCATCTGCGATTCGGACACAAGCTGATCGTTCAACGTGCTAATTACAGTTACGGCCGTCGATGCGGCGTAGGGAAGATTGGCGGGTGTGTGCAGAAGCGAAGAGGGCGCTCTGACCGGAATCACCAGCGCATCCTGATCGCGAATACCCGCAAGCAGCGTACCCCAAGCAGCGACTTCGTTCGTTGTATCCAGCCAGACCGTCTCGCCGTGGATCACCAGATGCGAGATCAGGTGGTTGAAGGCGTCCGGAGATGGAACACGGGAATTCAATCGTTGCCCTACACCAATCAGTACTGGCTCCGTCTCAATGCCGATGACGCTTAACATGGAAGCCAGCAACGTGTGCTTGTCTTTGCAATCACCATATTGATTCGCCAGCACCTCGGCTGCCGTATGTGGCTTCAGCCGGCCAACACCGAACGAGACAGCGACGTAATGTATCTGGGACGACACGTAGTAGTAGATTGCTTGTGATTTTTCAAGCTGGCTGGTCTTTCCTGCGGTCACTTCCGCTACCTTTGCGCGTACCGTGTCGTCTGGAGCAGATTGACCGGCGATCAGGTCGCGGTACCAGGCGCCTACCGCAGTCCAGTCCGAGAACGTTGTCCAGGCGATCGAAGGTAGGGACCCCTTTGTGCTGTCCAGTTCCTCTTCGGGGGTGATTATTCGTTTCTCTTCTGTCCGCTTTCGTTCTTCAGCCGCAGCTCCGACGGTGGGCTCTAGCTCCTGATGTTGCCATGTCCAAACGTGCTTACCGTCGACCTCACTTTCGAGTGCTTTGCCTCCTGTTTTTGGATTAGTCCAGACAGTAACGTGTATTCCTGCGGGAACCCTTAACTCGTTCGTCTCTGAGAGCACCACCGCGCCCTTGAAAAAGACCTGCTGACTGTAGAACTGTCCCGGGACCTCGGCCTTGAAATCTGTAGTGCGAATCTTCCATTCAAGTGTGTCGCCGACGTGAAGGCTGCGCAGCGGCAGCTGTTTCGTTATCAGATCACTGAACGAAGGCGCTTCTCGGGTCACCGGAAGCGGCAGTTCTTGAGCACTCTCCACGGGCGTTTGCACGACTGTTCCGTCCGGCCGCCTTACCCTCGCATATACAAATTCTGCGGTTTCAGACGCTTTGGCAAAGTTTGTCGAAACAACACTGAACAGATGCACAGATGCTTCCGATTGCAACTGGATCACAAACTCCTGTTCGCGTGTTCCCGTGCCGTCAGCGTTCATGCTGGTGCATGAGACTGCGCTTCGGACGACGTATGGTTCGGAGGCGTACTTGTCGCTCTCCTTTTTGGAGAAAACCGGTTTGTCCTGCGAAAGCAACGAGTGACTAAATAGAATAGCAACGAGCAGGGCAGAGAAACGCTTCAGTAACACGACCGGTTCCAGGCTGTGGGATAGCCCATCTTACACATATACGCAAGACGAACCGGCCTGGTGAGACAAGACAGAACGGCAAGCGTGTATTCGATATTAGGCGAACGTATAGCGAACATGCCAGAATCTAGCCAGACCTGCTTATGCGACATTCGCTTCTACATGTTGAAGCTGCGCCGCTGCGCAAGATTGTGCATGTGGACATGGACGCCTTCTACGCCTCGGTCGAGCAGCGTGATGATCCAGCCCTGCGCGGCAGGCCAGTTGTGGTCGCGTGGAAGGGATTACGGTCCGTTGTGTGCGCGGCTTCGTACGAGGCGCGCAGGTTCGGCGTGCGCTCCGCGATGCCGGCCGTAAGGGCGGAGCGGCTTTGCCCGGATGCGGTCTTCGTTCCGCCGGACTTCACGCGTTACAAGGCCGTCTCGCTCGCTGTGCGCGAGATTTTCAGCAGGCATACCGACCTGATCGAACCACTGTCGCTCGACGAGGCCTATTTGGATGTCACGGAGAACAAGACTGGCCTGCCGACCGCGACGCGTGTTGCCAGGGCAATCCGCGAGCAGATACGGAGTGAGCTCAACCTGACTGCATCCGCCGGCGTAGCGCCGAACAAGTTCCTGGCCAAGATCGCGTCGGACTGGAGAAAGCCGGACGGCCTTTTTGTCATCCAGCCGCACCAAGTCATGGAGTTCCTACGCGACCTCCCGGTCGGCCGCATCCCAGGCGTCGGCAAGGTCACGGAGCAGCACCTTGCTCAACGCGGCATCCGGACCGTGGGGGACGTGCAGGCGCTCGACCGCATGGAACTTGAGACGCGCTTTGGCAGCTTCAGTACACGGCTGCACCAGCTTGCGCAGGGTATTGACCACAGCCCGGTGGTGCCCAACCGTGTGCGCAAGCAGGTATCGGCGGAAGACACATTTCCAGAGGACATTCCTCTGCGTGAAAGCGAGCCTGCCATTCGCCGCCTTGCGGAAAAGGTCTGGAAAGCGTCGAACGCAACCGCCCGCGCCGCACGCACCATCGTCCTCAAGCTGAAGCCGAAAGAGTTCACCAGTCTGCCTCGCAGTTTTACCACACCCGAGATGCCCAAATCCGCGGAAGCTCTGGCCGATACTGCCATTGCGATGTTCGATCGCGTGGATTTTCCGCCTGAGCAGCTGTTCCGTTTGGTCGGTGTGGGGCTAAGTAACTTTCAGCAGGAAGTGGAAGCGCCGCTCTTGACCGAGGAGATTGCATCCTCAGAAGTGTCTGCAGAACCGATCCACCTGTGAGGTTATAAGCCGGACAAGTATAGTGAGATCTTTGATTCGCACCATTGCAATCCGGCTACCGTTCCCTTCGCGATCTAGTCCTGCCGCTTGCACCATTGAGCGTGATCACTGGAGCGAATGGTACTGGCAAATCCAGCGTATATCGCTCCTTACGGTTGCTTGCGGATGCCGCACAGAACAACGTCGTAGCGTCGTTGGCGCGTGAGGGTGGCATGTCGTCAACCTTCTGGGCAGGACCACAATCCATCGCGAGAAGTGTCCGGCAAGGAGATCACCCGGTTGAGGGCCTTGCAAATCGAAATGCGGCCGCCCTGAGGCTTGGTTTTGGTTCCGACACCTACGGCTACAGCATCGACTTGGGTCACCCACAGCCGCCACCGCCTCCAACGATGTTCGCATCGGATCCACGTATTAAACGGGAATGTCTTTGGCACGGTGCCGTTTACCGAAAACCTTCGGCTTTGGTAGATCGCCGTAATAATTACGTTTGGCTGGCCAGCCTGAAAAACGAAGAACCAGTCATGCTGACCCAGCACTTGCAGGATACGGACAGTATGTTGGCGAGTGTTGCTGATCCACAGCGCGCACCGGAGATGCTTGCTGTGAGAGAAGCGTTGCGGGGGTGGCGCTTCTACGATCACTTTCGTACGGACGCCGACGCACCTGCCAGGGCAGCGCAGGTGGGCACCTTCACCCCTGTGCTGCATCATGACGGCAACAATCTAGCTGCTGCACTGCAGACTGTTTTTGAAGTTCGTCCCGACGAGGCACTTGTTGCGACGATAGAAGATGCATTCCCCGGGAGTCGCCTCTACATCGACGACCGAAATGGACGGTTTGAATTGCAACTTCAGCAGCATGGGTTGCTACGTCCTCTATCAGTGGCGGAACTGTCAGATGGAACGCTGCGCTACTTGCTCTGGACTGCAGCACTGCTGACTCCACGCCCACCGGAACTGATGGTGCTGAACGAGCCGGAGACAAGTCTGCATCCAGAACTCCTGCCCGCCCTCGCGCGGCTAATACTTGCCGCAGCAAAGCAGACGCAGATCATTGTCGTATCTCACGCGTCATTGTTGATTGAGTCACTTCAAAGTTCTTCGATATGCACACGCCTGCACTTGCAGAAATCTTTTGGCGAGACGACCATTCAAGGCGCGACCCTGTTTAACACGCCGAAGTGGACCTGGCCTTCACGTTAGCTCAGGCCTACCTGCGATTGCTCCTCAGACGCGCTCTCGAAATCTCCTAACTTTTCTTTTGACGAAAGGTCATCGCGCGGCATAATGTCCTAACACATTAGGAGTTGATGTGGCGAAGGACGCAAAACAGGAAGGTCTTACCAAACTCGAACTGAAGATGATGCAGGCAGTGTGGCGGCTGGGCTCCTGCACGGTCAGCGACGTGCAGGAGCAGGTGGAGCCACCGCTGGCGTACACCACCGTGCAGACGATGCTGAACATTCTGGAGCGCAAGGGTAAGCTGCGGCGGCGGTTGCAAGGCAAGGCTTACGTGTACTCCGCTGTGATGTCTGAGGCGAAAGCGCTGGGCGAAGCGGTACGTGACCTGGTGGACCGCATGTTCGGCGGATCGAGCGAAGAACTGGTGATGAGCCTGGTCAAGAGCCGGCAGATCAACAGGAAGCGCCTTGCCGAGCTGAGTGAGCGATTGCAGCGGAACGAGGAGGAGCGATGAATCCTGTAATGGCGTGCACACAGTTTTACCTGCTGAATTCGCTGTGGCAGGTGCCTCTGCTGTTCGGGGTCGCGTGGCTGATCGCGCGCTTCTCGCCCATGCGCGAACCCCGGCTGCAGCATCGCGTCTGGGTTGGCGCATTGCTGCTCCAATGCTTGCTTCCCGCATGTCATCTGCCGGAAGGCTGGCGGGCAGACCTGCTGGCACTCTTCAGGCCTGGAAGCGCGCAGGGTGGCGCCGTCTCGGTGGAGATAGGGCCAGGGCTTGCGCGCGGAGGTCTTTATGCGTGGCCTGAAGTGGTATGGCTTTGCACGGCTGCTTACCTGCTTCTTGTTGCATTCTTCGCGGTCCGGCTTGCGTGGCGGTACTGGCGCGTATCCTCGCTTCGCGCAGGAGCAGTTCCGCTTGCGCTGCAACCGGATGACGCCGCACTGTTTGCTGATCTGTGTGAACGGCTTCATCTGAAGCGTGTGCCGCTGGCCACTTCCAACAGCGTCTTCGGTCCGTCGACCGTAGGGATTGTCCGCAGGCTTGTCATCCTGCCCGGACCGTTTACGGCGGCAACCGCATCGCGGGACCTGCACGCCGCACTCGCCCACGAACTGGCGCACGTGCAGCGAAGAGACTTTGCGAGAAACCTGCTATACGAACTTGCCGCTCTGGCGGTGGCCTATCACCCGTGCTGCTGGATGACGCGGACGCGTCTGACGGAAAGCCGGGAGATGGTGTGCGACGAGGTCGCGGCAGACCTGCTTGCCGGCGGCAGCGGCCCACAGGGTAACGCACACCCCCTCTTACGCCTTGCGCCGCAGCTAACCGCAACGCCGCGCGCCCACAACTCCCATGCCATCGGCATGTTCGACAGCACCAGTTTTGAAAGGAGAATTATGCAGCTTTCCACACAGGTCCAAACGGTTCGAGGAGTGCGCTGCGGCTTCATGCTCACAGCCTTCGGCGCGGTAGCGCTGGTAACGTGCGGTTCGGCGCTCGCGTTCGGGCCCAACGGCGCGCCCGTGGCCGCGCTGGAGCCGCAGGCACCCAAAAACCAGCCACCTCTGGCCGTCTCATCGGGTGTCATGGCCGGCCAGGTGATCCACAAGGTCGCTCCCATCTACCCGCCGGAAGCGAA
>CALMAP010000149.1 GCA_937859825.1 uncultured Terriglobus sp.
CAAGTCCAACAAATACAAGACCAACCTGGAAAGACTATATGTAGATACGCCCTAGCTGATAGGGCTGCATGCAACCCACAACTCCGTCATTCTCCAATGTGCGGTGCAGTGCACTCACCTTCCGGATTCTTGAGCGCTGCAATCTTTGCCGATAAGTTGAGAAGGCTGCCCCTGCGCAGCTTCATCGCCCATGCAAACCCGTCGCAATTTCGGTCTTGACCTCGCCCGATCGCTCGCGATTGCGATGGTGTTCCTGTCGCATGGTGTATCGAGTCTCGATGTACTGGGAGTGGGCGTCGATCTTTTCTTCGTGCTGTCCGGCTTCCTGATTGGCCGCATCTACCTGCGGGCCCAGGCTGACGCGCACGAGCGGCCGGGCAGCTTCACGCTCTGGAAGTTCTGGTCGGCACGCTGGTTCCGTACGCTACCACCTTATCTGGCCGCACTTGCGCTGTTTGCCGTGACGCAACCAATGTTCCAGAACAACGCGGTGCATTCTTACTATCTGCTCTTCCTCCAGAACTACGCTGGAATCGACGGCTTTGGACCATCGTGGTCGCTTTGCATTGAGGAGCATTTTTATCTGGCGTTGCCTCTGCTCGGCGCGGTGGTGCTGCGCTTCAACGCACGCCGCAAGCTCATTTGGCTGCTGCCTGTTCTTGCCCTCGCGCCGCAGGCGCTGCGCACGTATGCGTTTCTCCACAATAGCCTGCCAAGGGACTGGTACTGGCGGACGCACCTGCACTGCGAGGGCCTGATCCTTGGGGTCTGGCTGGCGTATGTCTTTCTCGACCGGCGGCACTTGTGGAGCCGTCTGCGCCCTATTTCAGGCATTTTTTCCGTACTGCCACTTGCCCTCCTGGCGTACCAGAAGCTGCATCCGCAGCAACCGGCATTCTTCCAGAGCATCGTGTTTTTGCTCTACGCTGCCGGCTACATGGGATGGCTGCGACTGCTCTACGATCTGCAGTGGCAACCGCAGTTTGCGCCGGCCCGCCTGTTCCAGCTTGCAATTCAGGGTCTGGCGCTTGCCTCCTACAGCATCTACCTGTTGCACACGTTGCTGTTTACTGACATCCGCGTGCTGATTGATGACTGGCCGCGTGGTCCACTGAAAAGCGGCACCATCCTGCTCTCGACACTGGTCCTTTCCATCTTTTTCTACTTTGCAGTCGAGAGACCCGTAATCGCCCTGCGCGATCGCGTCCTCGATTGATAGCCTGCGGTCACGATCCGATCAGCCTGCCGCGTCCGCCCTCCCGTATGATGAGAAGGCAATGCCGAGCTTGGGCGACTCTGTCTTCATCTTCATTCTGGCGCTGATGCTCTTCGGTCCGAAGAAGCTGCCGCAGCTTGCCCGCCAGCTTGGCAAGCTGATGGCGGAATTTCGCAAAGCCTCCAACGAGTTCCGGATGCAGATGGAAGACGAACTGCGCATTGAGGAGCAAAAAGAGCACCAGAAGAAGGTCGACGCACTTGCGCCGCCACCTTCTTCCACTCCAAATCCTGACATCCCGACAGAAGACCCACCGCATCCGCACATGCCCGCAGTCGTGGCGGAAACGTCAGCACTACCTGAGCCGATTGCGGAATCCGGTGAGTTGAAGATGATGCCGCCCTCGACGGGCCTGCCGGTCGAGAGCTCCGCGCGCAGCAGGAGCTATGAGGAACCAGCAAGCATTCCGGAACACTCCATGGCAGGCGAACACCTGACCTCTTCCAACACGGGAATGAGCAGCGATGAGCCTGCCGCCGAAGTTGCCTACGTGGAACAGGCACCGGACCGCGGCCAACCGGTGATGGTAGGCGAAGGGGAGCGGGCGACCCATGCCTGATGTGATCGACAACGTCCGCTCGGCGGTAAACGACCGTGTCGAGCTGCCAGGCATGTCGCTGATGGAGCACCTGCAGGAGCTGCGCAGCCGCCTGCTGCATTCCGCCTCGGCGTTGCTGGTCGGCTTCGTGATTGCCTACATCTTTCACCGTCAGCTTTACGGCATCGTGCAGGCACCCCTTACAGTGCTGCACTTGAAGCTGAGCTTCACCCATCCGACCGACC
>CALMAP010000150.1:0-781 GCA_937859825.1 uncultured Terriglobus sp.
CCGTCAAATAGTTTGCGAGTGCGTCGAGCCACACGTAGATCACGTGCTTTTGCGCGGTGGCACTCGCGGCGGGCTCCGGCACGGGGATGCCCCAGTCAAAACTCGTGCGCGATACGGAGAGGTCCTTCAGCGCGCCTGGAACGTATGCCACGCCCATGTCACTGCGAAGCGCTTCCGCACCATCTGCCATATTGCCGCGAAGGAACGAGAGCACCTCGTTCTTGCGGGACTCCGGCTCGATGGCAAGCTGGTTCGATTCGATCAGGTCAATCAGCGGCTTCTGAAATGCGGAGAGACGGAAGTAGAAGTTTTCCTCGGTCACTGTTTCGGTTGGCTTGCCGTCGGGGCCGATGGTTCCGGGCGGCCCCTCGACAAACATCTCCTCACTCACGCAGTACTGGCCGGTGTAGGTGTCCAGGTAGATGTGTCCGCGCTCGAAGAGGGTGGCGAAAAGTTTCTGCACGCCGCGCTTGTGCTTGTCGCCGGTCGTCCGAAGGTACTGGTCGTAAGAAATCCCCATCCGCTTCCATAACGAACGGAAGGAATCGGAGACCTCGTCCGCAAACTGCTGCGGCGCAATTCCGGCAGCATTGGCAGAACGCTCAATCTTTTGGCCGTGCTCGTCCGTGCCGGTCAGAAAGTAGGTGTCATTGCCAAGCATCCGCGAGCGCAAGGCGAGCACGTCCGCGGCAATGGTGGTGTACGCGTGGCCGATGTGCGGCCGCGCGTTCACGTAATAAATCGGAGTGGTTACGTAAAACTTCTCTGGCATGCCTGAACC
>CALMAP010000150.1:791-6124 GCA_937859825.1 uncultured Terriglobus sp.
TTGCCTAAGCTGCCGATTCGCGCGCGCTGCCGAGCTTCGGAACAAGCAACTGGAAGACCAGTAGCGCCAGAAGGTACGCCGTTGCGGCAAAGAGAAAGAGGGAGAGCGGATGCGTGCTGATGTTGCGCTTCACCACGAAGGTGAACAGCGCGCCGCCGGCTGCACCCGCCGCACCGCCGATGCCGACCACGGTGGAAACTGCAGTGGAAGGCAACATGTCGCCCGGTGTGGAGAACAGATTGGCGGACCATCCCTGGTGTGCAGCAGCAGCGAGTGAGAACAGCGCGATCGTAGGCCAAAGCGTCGCCCCGTGGCTCGCAAGGTAGGGCACCAGGCCCACCGGAAGCACGCAGCATGCGCAGATGAGCATCGTCAGCTTGCGTGCCTTGTTCACCGGCATGCCGGAACGCATGAGAGCGCCAGCAAGATAGCCCGCCGCGATGGATCCAACAGACGACGAGAGATAGACCACGATGAGGGGCTTGTACAACTCCGACATCGAAAGGCCATAGTTCTCATGGAAGTACTTCGGTAGCCAGAACAGGTAAAACCACCAGATCGGGTCCGTCAGGAATTTGCCTGCGGAAAAGGCCCAGGTTCCGCGCGAACCGAGGATGTAGCTGAATGGCACCTTCTCCGGCTCCAGACCGGCGTTGCGAAGCGGCAGTTCCAGGTTCTGCTGGGTAGACGTGTCGCGACGGCGCAGCTTGTTATAAGGAAAGATCAACCAGAGAACAAGCCAAACCATGCCAAACGAGCCGGTGGTCAGAAAGGCCGCATGCCATCCGTACTTCGCCACAACAAAAGGGATAAGCAGGGGCGCAACGATGGACGAAACGTTGGCGCCGCTGTTCCACAGACCGGTGGAGAGTGCACGCTCCTCCTGCGGGAACCATTCGCTGGTCGCTTTCAGAGCGGCAGGGAAGTTGCCGCTTTCCCCCAGTCCGAGAACGAAGCGCGCGATACAGAAGCCGATTACCGAATGCACCAGCACGTGGCTCATGGACGCAAGCGCCCAGATGCCGATTGCCAGCGCATATCCAACTTTGGTGCCCAGCCGGTCGATGATGCGGCCGCTTACGAGCAGGCCGATGCCGTAGGCGATCTGGAAATAGATCAGCACATTGCCGAAATTGTTGTTGAACAGGGTATGCGCCGGGTCTGAAGGGTCCCATCCCATGAACGACAGTTCATGCAGCTTGGGCTCGATCAGTGAGAAGACGGACCGGTCCATGTAGTTGATGGTGGTCGCAAGGAAGAGCAGCCCGCAGACGAACCATCGCATCTGGCTCTTTTCGGTGAACGCGTCCCGTGAGAGCGCAGGATTACGTGAGGTGGCCAAGGTGGCTCCGGTTCAAAGGGGTCATCAACAAGTTGATGTGGCGCTTGCAAAGAGCATAGCGAGTCCACTGCCGAACCTGTCAAGAGACGAGACACCGTTATCCATCCGGGGACGAATACAATCGTGAAGCAATGAGCAAACTCACGGTCGTGACCGGCGCTGCCGGGTTTATTGGGCGCAACGTCGTGGCGGAACTGAACCGCCGCGGGAACCGCGATCTGCTGCTGGTGGATCGTCTTGGTACGGACGAGCGTTGGAAGAATCTGGTCGGTCTAGAGTATGAGGACATCCTCTCGCCCGAGGAGTTCCTCGACCGCACTCAGGGCATCGGCGAGGCCCCTCTGCCTGAAATTGAGGGCATCATTCACCTTGGCGCCTGCTCCGCCACAACCGAGCGCGATGCGGATTACCTGTTGCGCAACAACTATGCCTACACCCGAAGCCTGTGCGAGTGGTGCCTGGCGAACAATGCCCGCTTTGTCTACGCGTCCTCTGCCGCAACGTACGGCGATGGAGCGCTTGGCTACGATGACGATGATTTCGTCACGCCGACCCTGCAGCCGCTCAACATGTACGGCTACTCCAAACATATGTTCGACCTGTGGGCATTGCGCCACGGCCTGTTTTCACGCGAGAAGAATCCGATTGCCGGCTTGAAGTACTTCAACGTCTACGGCCCTTATGAGGACCACAAGGACGACATGCGCTCCGTGGTGAACAAGAGCTTCGGACAGATTGGCGAAAAGGGAACGGTCCAGCTCTTCAAGAGCCACCGCCCGGAGTATCGCGACGGCGAGCAGATGCGCGACTTTATCTACGTGAAGGACGCCGTGAACGTGACCCTGTTCTTCTATGAAGAGAAGAACAAAGGAGGCCTGTTCAACTGTGGGACCGGAAATGCACGAACCTGGCGCGATCTGGTCACAGCCGTATATGCGGCCATGGGACGCGAACCGAAGATCGACTACATCCCGATGCCTGACCATCTGCAGGGCAAGTACCAGTACTTCACGGAAGCGAGGCCGGACAAGCTGCGCGCAGCGGGATACGCTGCTCCGTTCACCACGCTCGAGGACGGAATCCGCGACTACGTCGTGCACTACCTGCAGCCACGCAGCAGGTAGTGCTAGAGTCCTCTAGGAAGTTGACATTAGGAATCAGCGGTCGGGAATTGCGGGAGGGGCGGCCGTGTCCGAAGGTATCCGAATCGGAGTGGATCTAGGCGGCACCAAAATCGAAGGGCGGGCCTTTTTCCAGCAGGGCAAGGAATTGGACCGCATTCGTGTCGCGACTCCGAAGGGCAGCTACCCGGGCACGGTCGAAGCCATCGCCGAAGTTGTCGAAGCCCTGGAGTCTCGCGCAGGCAGCCATGGGACCGTCGGCGTCGGCATCCCAGGCACCGTGGTGCGTTCTACGGGCCTTGTGAAAAACGCGAACTCCACCTGGTTGAACGGCATGCCGTTGCAACGAGACCTCTCGAAGCGCCTGGGGCGTGAGGTGCGCTGCGCCAATGATGCCAATTGCCTGGCCATCTCCGAAGCGATCGATGGCGCTGCGGCAGGTTATTCCGTTGTTTTTGGCGTTATCGTCGGAACGGGTTGCGGTGGCGGTCTCGCCATTGAGCAGCGCGTGCACAATGGCCCGAACGGCGTCGCCGGCGAGTGGGGCCATAATCCGCTGCCTTTGCAGACTGCTGAAGAATGGCCGGGACCAATCTGTTACTGCGGCAGGCACGGCTGCATTGAACAATGGATTTCTGGTTCAGGCCTGGAGCGCGACTTCCACGTGGTTACGGGCAGAAAACTAATTGGGCCGGAGATTGTTGCGCTTAGCGAGCAAGGCGACGCTGAGGCGATGCAGGCGCTGGACCGGTTGGAAGATAGGATGGCGCGATCACTCGCCGGTCTGGTTCATGTACTCGACCCCGACGTATTCGTGCTCGGTGGTGGTCTGTCCCGGCTGGATCGGCTGTACGTCAACCTGCCTCCACTGCTCTCGAAGTACACCTTCGGCGGTCCGGTCGAGACGCCGATTGTGAAGGCAGTTCACGGCGACGCGAGCGGGGTGCGCGGCGCGGCGTGGCTATGGGGTCCCTCCGAAATTTAGGGCGGAGGGGTCAAAGCTTCGCATTCTCCAGATCGACGGTCATCCACTCACCCTTTTCAATCGCAGTGCGAATTTGAGCGGGCGTGCGGCCCAGTTTCGTCTGCTGATAGGCAAACACGTCCTCCTTCATGCAGGTGGAGCAGGCAGCTCCATGGGTTCCCTCGAAACAGGAGTGCAGGCTGTTATGTCCCATAGCGCGGTCGCAATGGCAGTAGCAGGGAAGCTGGTGCAGCACCGCGGGAATCTTTTGCGCCATCTGGTATGAGGTGACCTGGTACGAGTGCGTGAAGTACGGTCCAGCGAGCTGTTTCCCGGCGAGAACTGGCGGCAGCGGCGCGTGAGGTGCAGCCGAGTTATACGCTGGAATGTCTTCAGCGGGGTTGGACCACTGCGCCGAAGCGGCAACGGTAAGTCCAAACAAAACGAACGCACGCTGCATACGAGAATTTTACGGGAATCGCTGTAGAGAGCAAAAAAAGCCCGTATGAATGAAATCATCCATACGGGGGAGGCCAGTGACGCAACTTGATGCGGGGGGATGTTTCTCAACCGTCCGCGAACTCTGAGGAGGAAGTTTTCTCTCTCCACACCTAGTATGACGCAGAACGGGACAGGAAGTTTCCCCGAAATACAGAAAAAAGCAGATTTCTACAAAACGCCATAGATTTCTGTTCTCCTGATGGCCGAAGCTCCGCTTCAGCTTTCCTTGTTCGGGTTTTTCTTCAGGTCGGCACGACGACGCTCGGTCCAACCCTCCTTGATGACCTGCCGTGAACGGCCAAGTGCCAGCGCACCGCCGGGCACATTTTCGGTGATGCAGCTTCCCGCGGCCACGTAGCTATCGTCTCCGAGTGTGAGTGGCGCAACCAGGGTACTGTCTGAGCCGACAAATACCCCATTGCCGATACGAGTTTGTTGTTTTGTCACGCCGTCGTAGTTACAGGTGATTGCACCGGCACCGATATTCACTCCTGAGCCGACAACGGCATCGCCCAGATAGGCCAAATGGTTCGCCTTCGAGCCAGCGCCCACCACAGTCTTCTTGGTTTCCACGAAGTTGCCGATATGGGCGCCGGGACCGATGTCGCTCTCCGGCCGCAGATGCGCATAGGGCCCGAGAACAGCGCCATCGTCGACGCGCGCTCCGTCTAGAATGCAGCCGTTGCGAACAAGCACTTCGCTTCCAAGGGTGCTGTCCTGGATCACGGAGTAGGAGCGAATGCGGCAATGCTCCCCGATGGCCGTCTTCCCGAGAAGCTGCGTGAAAGGTTCCAGGATGGTGTCAGGACCAACCTTTACCGTGCTGTCGATCGTTACGGTGTCCGGCCGAAAGATCGTTACTCCTGAAGCCATCAGCCGGTCTGCAGTGTGCCGCCGCATAGCCGCGTCCAGGTGCATCATCTCCGCGATGGTGTTTGCCCCGAGCACCTCATCAACGGCGTCTGCCGCGATTGCGACCCCGCGCTCGTCAGCTGCCACCAGGAGCGCTGCTACGTCTGTCAGGTAAAACTCACCCGCGGCATTCTGGTCGCTAAGTTGGTCCAGGCAGCCGAACAGCTTCTGCGTGTTGAAGGCGTAGATGCCGCTATTGATCTCCCGCAGGTCCTGCGGTCTTGCCAGCAGCTCTGGGGTGAGCGACTTCTGCTCGACGATCGCCACGACCTCGGGTGAATGTGGGGATTTGCGGAGCACGCGGCCATACCCGGTTGGGTCGTGAGGGATTGCGGTCAGCAGGGTCATAGCAGCGGACTCCCGCTGGTGTGTTTGCCAGAGACGATCAACCGTGTCCGGCTGAATCAGGGGAACGTCTCCCGAAAGCACGATCAGGTGCTCCGGCATGGAAATGCTGCCTTCGAGCACGGCCTGCTTGACGCATTGCAGAGCG